>NZ_JBEXRZ010000009.1:0-74012 GCF_040613325.1 Streptomyces sp. NPDC006283
CGGCGTGCGGTTGATCCTCTATCCGGAGCGGCCCGAGGCCAACGGCTGTATCGTGATCGGTCTTTCCGCGCTGATCATCGGCGTCCTCGGACAGGCCCTTCTCAACTGCTCTGTCAAGCGCACCGCTTAGGCGGCGACGACCTCGACACCGAGCTGTGCGGCGACCTCGGGGTGCAGACGCACGGACACCTGGTGCGAGCCCAGGGTCTTGATCGGCGAACCGAGCTCAACGCGGCGCTTGTCGACCTCCGGGCCACCGGCAGCCTTGATCGCCGAGGCGATGTCGGCCGGGGTGACGGAGCCGAAGAGGCGGCCGGCGTCGCCGGAGCGAACAGCCAGACGCACCTTGACGGCCTCGAGCTGGCCCTTGACGGAGTTGGCCTGCTCGATGGTCGCGATCTCGTGGATCTTGCGGGCGCGGCGGATCTGCGCCACGTCCTTCTCGCCACCCTTGGTCCAGCGGATCGCAAAACCGCGCGGGACCAGGTAGTTGCGAGCGTAGCCGTCCTTGACGTCCACGACGTCGCCGGCAGCACCGAGGCCAGAGACCTCGTGGGTGAGGATGATCTTCATGTTTCGGTCACCCTTCCCTTATCGCGCGGTGGACGTGTAGGGCAGCAGCGCCATCTCACGGCTGTTCTTCACGGCCGTGGCGACGTCACGCTGGTGCTGCGTGCAGTTGCCGGTGACGCGGCGGGCACGGATCTTGCCGCGGTCGGAAATGAACTTCCGCAGCATGTTCGTGTCCTTGTAGTCCACGTAAGCGGTCTTGTCCTTGCAGAACGCGCAGACCTTCTTCTTAGGCTTGCGCACAGGCGGCTTCGCCATGGTGTTTCTCCTGTGTGATCAAGAAGTGGGTAACGAGCTGTCCCTAGAAGGGAGGCTCGTCCGAGTAGCCGCCGCCGGAACCGCCGGAGCTTCCGCCCCAGCTGCCCCCACCCTGCTGGCCGCCGCCGGCCGGGGCGCTGGTGGCCCAGGGGTCGTCGGCGGGTGCACCGCCGCCGCCCTGCTGCTGACCACCACCGGGGCCGCCGCCCCAGTTGCCGCCGCCCTGCTGGCCGCCGCCGTAGCCACCCTGGCCGCCGCGACCGGTGGTCTTGGTGACCTTAGCCGTGGCGTTCTTGAGGCTGGGGCCGACTTCCTCGACGTCCAGTTCGTAGACCGTGCGCTTGACGCCCTCGCGGTCCTCGTAGGACCGCTGCTTGAGCCGGCCCTGTACGACGACACGCATGCCGCGCTGGAGCGACTCGGCGACGTTCTCCGCCGCCTGACGCCAGACCGAGCAGGTGAGGAAGAGGCTTTCGCCGTCCTTCCACTCATTGGTCTGACGGTCGAAGGTACGGGGAGTGGACGCGACGCGGAACTTCGCGACCGCCGCACCGGACGGGGTGAAGCGCAGCTCGGGGTCGTCGACGAGATTGCCGACGACCGTGATGACGGTCTCGCCTGCCATGGGTGAACCTCTCGGCGGGATTGCTTCTGGCTGCTTGCTGCTACTCGAACCCGATGACCTCTGAGCTAGACGCTCAGTGGGTCTCGGGACGGAGGACCTTGGTCCGGAGGACCGACTCGTTCAGGTTCATCTGGCGGTCGAGCTCCTTGACGACCGCAGGCTCGGCCTGCAGGTCGATGACCGAGTAGATGCCCTCGGGCTTCTTCTTGATCTCGTAAGCGAGACGACGACGGCCCCAGGTGTCGACCTTCTCGACCTTTCCGTTGCCCTCACGGACGACGGAGAGGAAGTTCTCGATCAGCGGGGAGACAGAACGCTCCTCGAGATCGGGGTCGAGGATGACCATCACCTCGTAGTGACGCATGTGGAACCCACCTCCTTTGGACTCAGCGGCCACGGTCGTTCCGTGGCAGGAGGGTCGTGATGCGTGAGCAACGGTATCCGCCGCCACTGACAATCCCCCTCGTCGAGTGGAGATCGCGTCCTGGCCAGGGCAGACACCGGTGCAGACCGTACAGAGTACCTGCACCCAGGCTTCCGGTTGAAATCCGGTGCCCGATGGCCTCAATCTGTACACATCGGGTGTGCGCGGCGCTACGATGCGCCGCCTTCCGGCAAAGCCAGGAGGTGCCTCATGGCACAGGCAATGCGACGTCCTTCCTCCGCCTCTCTGCTCGCCACGGACGGCAAGCCTCATCCCCTTCAGGACATCCTGATGGCGGTGACGCTGGTCATGGGCGCTCTCGCGTTCATCACGGCGATGTTCCACAGCCTGCATCTGCTGAGTTCGTGGGCCGGGCTCATCGGGATCGCCACAGGCGCGTACGGACAGTTCATCTCGGCGACGACACGCGAGCGATTCCTGCTGATCATCGGCTTGGGCGCATCCGCGGTCGGCTTCTACCTGGGGATGGCCCACGGCGGCCTCTTCGGCGGAGTCCTGGGCTGAAACCACCCCGGCCCACGACAGGAGCGGGAGCGGGAGCGGGCCGATGGGGGGCCCGCTCCTGCGCACAGCCATTCGGGGCCCTTCCTTGGACCAGTAGGCTTCGGCGCGAGAGCCGGAGCCCCTGTACCCATGGGGACACACCTGCCGAGGAGCGCCCCGCATGAGCCTGACCCTGAGGACCATCAGCCGTGAGCAGCATCTGGCGTACATCCAGACCCTGCCCTCGGCCAGTCACTGCCAGGTTCCGGCGTGGGCGGATGTGAAGACGGAGTGGCGCTCGGAGAACCTGGGCTGGTTCGACAAGAGCGGTGAGCTCGTCGGCGTGGGCCTGGTCCTCTACCGCCAGCTCCCCAAGATCAAGCGGTACCTGGCGTACATGCCCGAGGGCCCGGTGATCAACTGGTACGCCCCGAACCTCGACGACTGGCTGCAGCCGATGCTGGCGCACCTCAAGAACCAGGGCGCCTTCTCCGTGAAGATGGGCCCGCCGGTCGTCATCCGCCGCTGGAACGCCTCCGCGATCAAGGCCGGCATCCAGGACCCGGACGTGAAGCGCCTGCGCGACGTGGAGGCGACGCACATCGAACCGCGCGCCTTCGAAGTGGCGGACCGGCTGCGGAAGATGGGCTGGCAGCAGGGCGAGGACGGCGGCGCCGGCTTCGGTGACGTCCAGCCCCGGTACGTCTACCAGGTCCCGCTCGCCAACCGGTCGCTCGACGACGTCCTCAAGGGCTTCAACCAGCTGTGGCGCCGCAACATCAAGAAGGCCGAGAAGGCCGGCGTCGAGGTCGTGCAGGGCCGCTACGAGGACCTGGCCGAATGGCAGCGGCTGTACGAGATCACGGCCGAGCGGGACCGCTTCCGGCCGCGCCCGCTCTCGTACTTCCAGCGGATGTGGACGGTGCTCAACAGCGAGGACCCCAACCGCATGCGCCTGTACTTCGCCCGGCACAACGGGGTGAACCTCTCCGCGGCGACGATGCTCGTCGTCGGCGGCCACGTCTGGTACTCCTACGGCGCGTCGGACAACATCGGGCGCGAGGTCCGTCCCTCGAACGCGATGCAGTGGCGGATGCTGCGCGACGCCTACGCCATGGGCGCGACGGTCTACGACCTGCGGGGCATCAGCGACTCACTCGACGAGACGGACCACCTCTTCGGTCTGATCCAGTTCAAGGTCGGCACCGGCGGCGAAGCCGTCGAGTACGTCGGCGAGTGGGACTTCCCACTCAACAAGTTGCTCCACAAGGCGCTGGACATCTACATGTCCCGTCGCTGACGACGCCCGGACGACTCCGTAGTCTCGTACACCTCTGACACACCGCAGCCACCAGAAAGGTTCCGGGCCGGCCATGGCGCTCTCCCTCTACGTCGACACCGCTCGCTGGCGGGCGCACCAGAAGTCGGTGATCGACCAGTTCCCCGGTCTCGTCCCGGTCTGCAAGGGCAACGGATACGGCTTCGGCCACGAGCGGCTGTCGGAGGAGGCCACACGTTTCGGTGCGGACATGCTGGCCGTGGGCACCACCTACGAGGCCGCTCGGATCAAGGACTGGTTCGGCGGCGATCTGCTGGTGCTCACCCCGTTCCGGCGCGGTGAGGAGCCGGTGCCGCTGCCGGACCGCGTGGTGCGCTCCGTCTCGTCCGTGGACGGGGTGCACGCGCTGGTGGGGGCGAGGGTCGTCATCGAGTGCATGAGCTCGATGAAGCGCCACGGCATCTCGGAGCAGGACCTCGGCCATTTGCACGCGGCCATCGAGGACGTGCGGCTGGAAGGCTTCGCCCTGCACCTTCCGCTGGACCGTACGGACGGCTCCGACGCGGTCGAGGAGGTCATCGGCTGGATGGACCGGCTGCGCGCCGCCAGGCTGCCGCTGCACACGATGTTCGTGAGCCATCTGCGCGCCCAGGAACAGGCGCGGCTGCAGCAGCAGTTCCCGCAGACCCGTTTCCGGGCCCGCATCGGCACACGGCTGTGGCTCGGCGACCACGACGCGACGGAGTACCGGGGCGCCGTGCTGGACGTCACCCGGGTCGCCAAGGGGGATCGTTTCGGCTACCGCCAGCAGAAGGCCGCCTCCGACGGCTGGCTGGTCGTCGTGGCCGGCGGTACGTCACACGGCGTGGGTCTGGAGGCGCCGAAAGCCCTGCACGGCGTCATGCCCCGCGCCAAGGGTGTGGCGCGGGCGGGTCTGGCGACGGTCAACCGGAACCTGTCGCCGTTCGTGTGGGCGGGCAAGCAGCGCTGGTTCGCCGAGCCGCCCCACATGCAGGTCTCGATCCTCTTCGTACCCGCCGACGCCCAGGAGCCGAAGGTCGGGGACGAGCTGGTGGCGCATCTGCGTCACACGACGACGCAGTTCGACCGGCTGGTCGACCGCTAGGGCCTCTCGTTCGGATCAGGCCCCGGATCACAGAGCGGGCCTGATCCGGTCGAAGGACCCTGGGGCCGAGCCGGCCGGCCACCCCTGGCAGTCCTCCGGCCCTGCCGGGCACGGCGGCCAGGGCTCAGGCCGACGGCTGCGGACCCGCCCCCGGGCCGCTCCCCGCCCGGGTGCCCCACTCGACCCGTGGCCCCTCAACAGCGTGCGCGGCATGGCGCGGCGGGTGGGCCGCCGGACCCAGCACGAACACGTCCGAGGCACCGTCGAGCACACCACCCGCCGGGTCGTCGGAACCGTCCTGGCGTACGCCGTCGCGTTCCGGCATGAGGATGTCCCGCACGATCACCGCGCAGAGATACAGCGTCCCGAGCAGATGCAGTGCGATGGCCACCTGGTAGCCCTCGGGCGGCAGCCCCTGGTGCTTGGGGCTGGTCGTGTACGCCAGGTACATCCAGATGCCCAGGTAGTACATGACCTCGCACGCCTGCCACACCAGGAAGTCACGCCAGCGCGGCCGGGCGAGAGCGGCCAGCGGGATCAGCCACAGCACGTACTGCGGCGAGTAGACCTTGTTGGTGAGGATGAACGCGGCCACGACCAGGAACGCCACCTGCGCGAACCGGGGCCGACGGGGTGCCCTGAGAATGAGCAGGGCGATGCCGGCGCAGGCCAGGATCATCAGCAGGGTGGCGTAGGTGTTGACCTTCTCGACGTCGATCGGCTCGCCGGTGCGCTGGGTGATGATCAGCCAGAACGATCCGAAGTCGATCTGGCGCTCCTGGCTGAAGGTGTAGAACTTCTTCCACCCCTCGGGTGCGAGCAGCATGACCGGCAGATTGACCGCGAGCCAGGCGGCCGCCGCGCCCAGCATCGCCGTGGCGAACTCCCGCCATTTGCCCGCCCGCCAGCACAGGACCAGGAGCGGGCCGAGCAGCAGCACGGGGTAGAGCTTGGCGGCCGTCGCCAGCCCGATCAGGATGCCGAAGGCCAGAACCCGCCCACGTGACCACATCAGCATTGCCGCCGCGGTCAGCGCCACGGCGAGCAGATCCCAGTTGATGGTGGCCGTGAGAGCGAACGCGGGCGCCAGGGCCACGAGGAGACCGTCCCAGGGGCGCCGGCGGTGGGTACGGGCGACGCAGACGGCGATGACGGCGGCGCAGATCATCAGCAGGCCTGCGTTGATCATCCAGTACATCTGCTGCTGTTGCTGGCCGGAGCCGCCGGCGATCCCGCCGATCCAGGCGGCGAACTGCATGAACACGCCCGTCAGTACGGGGTATTCGAGGTACTCCATGTCGCCGGGGAGCCGGTCGAAGTACGGGATCAGACCTTCGGAGAAGCCTCGCCCCACGAAGAGATGGGGGATGTCCGAGTAGCAGGCATGGGTGTACTGCGAGCTCGTGCCCCTGAACCAGGCCCAGTTGTAGCAGGGCAGCTTCTGCACCATGCCGAGCGCGAACACGCCGATGGTGACGAGCACCACCACACGCACGGGCGTGAACCAGTTGTCGTCGCCGCGCGCGGCCCAGCGGCCGGCGGGGCCGCCGATCAGCTCGCTGCCGGCCGCTGCGATCCGGTCACGCCGTGTGGGCCGCACATCGGGGCCGTCAGGTCGCGCGGGGAGGGCCCGTGGGCGGTCCTCGTGCACGCTCGTCTCTTCTGCGCTGGGCATGGTGCACATCCTGCCGTACGGGGCGGTGGACACGGCGAGGGCCGCCGCACCCGGGGGGACAGGCACAGGTCCTGTGGCTTCCCGGGTGCGGCGGCCCTCGTCGTTACGGGGCGGTCGTCGTCAGCTGTCGCCGTCGGAGCCTCCGAAGATCCCGCCGCCGTTGCCGTTCCCGCCGTTGCCGTTGCCTCCGCCGCTGTCGGCTCCGCCGTCGGTGCCCGGTGACGTCGTCGGACTGGGCGTCGGGCCGCCGTTGCCCCCGCCCTGGTCGTTGCCGCCGTCGGCCCCGCCGTCGACGCCGCAGGTCCAGTCCTCCCACGGGTTGCAGGACTGCGAGGGTCCGGGGCTGGTGGACGGGCTCGGGGACGGCGACTGGGACGGGCTCGAGGACGGCGACTCGGACGGGGAGCTGCTCGGCGTCGGGCTCGGGCTGACCGCGCCGCCGCCCCACACGGCCTCGCCTTCGATGGGCTCCGGCTCGGGGAACTTGATGATCTCCGCGTTCTCGAGCGCGTCCGACATGTAGTCCTGCCAGATCTGGGACGGGAACGACGAGCCGTGGATCGTGTCCCGGTCACCGGTGCCGTACATCTCCAGGAACTCGCGCTTCTTGGCCTTCTCGTCGTCGTTGAGGCGGTACATGTCGATCGCCGTCGACAGCTGCGGCGTGTAACCGACGAACCAGGCCGACTTGTTGCCGTCGGTCGTACCGGTCTTGCCGGCCACCTGGCGGCCGGGGAGCCGGGCCTTCCTGCCGGTGCCCTCCGGGTCGTCGACGACATCCCTGAGCACGTCGGTCACATTGCTGGCCACGGCCTTGCTGAACTTCTGCTCGGCCTCGTCCACGTGCTCGTAGACCGTCTCGCCCTCGTGCTTCACCAGCTTGACCGAGTACGGGTCACGCTGCTCGCCCCCGGCGGCGAAGGTTCCGTAGGACCCTGCCATGCGGATGGCGCTGGGCTCGGAGATACCGAGCGAGAACGAGGGCACGTTCGACTTGGTCAGGCTGGACTCGAGCAGACCGGCGTCGATCGCCGCTTCCCTGACCGTCTGGATGCCGATGTCCATGCCGAGCTGCACATAGGGCGAGTTGGCTGAGTGGATCATGGCTTCGCGGAGGCTGATGTTGCCGTAGCTCTCCTGACCGTCGTTGGTCTGGAGCCACTCCTTCCCTTCCTCGTTGTGCCAGACGGAGCCGTCGTAGTTCTTGATCTTGAGCTTGTTCTTGCCGCTGTAGCGGCTCTTGTTCGGGTCGACGATCGTGCGGGTGTCGGATCCTTGGTCAGGTCCGAGCTCGGGGTCGCGGACGCCGTCACGCATGGCCGCGGCAAGGACGAACGGCTTGAACGTGGAGCCGACCTGCGCACCGGTCGCGTCGGCGTTGTTGGTGAAGTGCTTCGTCGCGTCCTCACCGCCGTAGATCGCGACGATCTTGCCGGTCTCGGGCTCGACCGAGGCGCCACCGAACTGGACGTGGGTGTCCGTGTCGGGCCGCTTCTTCGGGTCGATGTTCTCCTTGCGGACCTTGATGACGGCCTTCTCGAGCTGCTGGACCTTCTTCTTGTCGAAGGTCGTGTGGATCTCGTAGCCGCCCTGGGTGAGGTCGTCGGCGGTGATGCCCTGATCGTTGCTGTTGACGAAGTTGGCCTTGGCCAGGTCCACCAGGTAGCCGATCTGACCGCTCAGCTGGGCGTTCTTGCGGGGCTTCTCGAGCTGGGGGAGCTCGGTGTACTTCTGGCGCTCCGCGGCGTCGAGGTGGCCGTCCTTGACCATCTCGTCGAGGATCCAGGACCAGCGCTTGTAGGCCCGCTCCCTGTTGGCCTCGGGAGTCGCCGCCGCATCGATGGAGGTGGCGCCCGCCGGGTCGTAGTAGGTCGCGCCCTTGAGGAGCGCGGCAAGGAACGCGCTCTGGCTCGCGTCCAGCTGGGCTGCGTCCTTGTCGAAGTACGTACGGGCGGCGGCCTGGATGCCGTACGCGCCGCGGCCGTAGTACGAGGTGTTGAGATACCCCTCCATGATCTCGGACTTTTCCATCTTCGAGTCGATCTTCATGGAGATGAACAGCTCTTGGAACTTGCGCTCGAGCGTCTGGTCCTGGTTGTCCAAGCGCGCGTTCTTCACATACTGCTGGGTGATCGTGGAGCCACCCTGTGTCTCCTCGCCCAGGGCCATGTTGAACACGGCGCGGCCGATACCCATCGGGTCGATGCCCGAGTCCTTGCGGAACGTCTTGTTCTCCGCGGAGATCACGGCGTTCTGCATGTGTGCCGGGATCTTCTCGATGCCGATGATCTGCCGGTTGACCTCGCCACCGGTGGCGACCATCTGCGAGCCGTCGTCCCAGTAGTAGACGTTGTTCTGCGCCTTGGCCGCTTCGGCCGGGTTGGGGATCGCGACCATGGCGTAGGCGATGGTCCCGGCCGTCATCAGGCTGGCGAGGAAGCCGAGGAACAGACCGGTCACGAGCTTCCAGGACGGCACCCAGCGACGCCACCCGTACTTGTCGTGGCGCGGGTAGTCGATCAGCCGCTTCTTCCGCGGCGGACCACCATGTCCTCCGGGTCCGTCGTGCCCTCCGCCGCCACCGCGGCGACCGCCGCCGCGGCCTCCGTGGCCGGCTCCTGCCTCGTCCATACGCCGACGGCCGCCACCACCTCGTTGTGCGGCGCGCCGGGCCTCGGCGCGGCCCCCGTAGGGGCGCTCCTCGCCATAGGAGGCGGAAAGTGAGGCTGATGTGGTGCCGCGGGGCTGGACGCCCCGGCGACCCGAAGGCTGCTGGGCTGCGCGTCTGGCCGCGGCACGCCCGCCACCCTGGGACTGCGGCGGTTTGCGACGGTGCTCGCTCATCGAACGACTACTCCTCGGGCAGGCGAGACGCCTGGAAGCGGCAGTTGTGTTCCGGTCCCCCCGAAATGGATACGGACGAGCTCTGCGAAGGGCTCATCCGCTGTGCATCCACGGCGATGACGCCTGGGGGCGTCACATGGTTCCCGCTGGTCTGCATCCGCACAGACTACGCACGGCCAAAACCCGCCTAGCCCTGAAGTTCACCCCATATCAGGCAACTCACTCCCCACGAATTGACGATGTGACGCCGTTCACCATGCCCCCTCTTGTCGCAGCAGGCACACGGCCCTATCGTGCTGATGTATCGAGTCGATACATCAGCACGGCATAAATGACCGGGACCGGCGAGGGAGGCGACTGTGAGCAGACGCTCCGGCATCCTCGAGTTCGCCGTCCTCGGTCTGCTCCGTGAAGCCCCGATGCACGGTTACGAGCTGCGTAAGCGGCTCAATACGTCGCTCGGGATCTTCCGGGCCTTCAGCTACGGGACCCTTTACCCCTGCCTCAAGACGCTGGTCGCCAACGGCTGGTTGATCGAGGAACCGGGAAGCGCCCCCGAGGACGCCCTCGCCGCCTCACTCGCCGGTCGACGCGCCAAGATCGTCTACCGGCTGACGGCAGAAGGTAAGGAGCACTTCGAGGAGCTGCTCTCGCACACCGGCCCCGACACGTGGGAGGACGAGCATTTCGCCGCTCGCTTCGCCTTCTTCGGTCAGACGGAGCGCGATGTGCGGATGCGGGTGCTGGAGGGCCGTCGCAGCCGGCTGGAAGAGCGCCTCGACAAGATGCGCGCCTCCTTGGCCCGCACCCGTGAGCGCCTCGACGACTACACCCTCGAGCTCCAGCGCCACGGTATGGAGTCCGTGGAGCGCGAAGTGCGCTGGCTGAACGAGCTCATCGAGAGCGAGCGGGCAGGGCGGGATCAGCGACGACCCTCCCCAGAAGGCACCGCTCAGCAGGACTACACATCTGGAGCGACGGGCGGCCTGCCCCGGCACCAGGGTGCCGAGTCCTCCGGAGGGACACCTCCCGAGGGCTCCACCCCGCCGGATCCGTCCGACGACACCGCCAAGTGAAGCCCTGCGATCCGCAGGGTTTCATCCGGAATACCGAGATCACACAGGGAGCAACCGGAATGGGTTCGGTTCGCGTAGCCATCGTCGGCGTGGGCAACTGCGCCGCCTCGCTGGTGCAGGGCGTCGAGTACTACAAGGACGCCGACCCGGCCGGCAAGGTGCCGGGTCTGATGCACGTCCAGTTCGGCGACTACCACGTCCGTGACGTGGAGTTCGTGGCCGCCTTCGACGTGGACGCCAAGAAGGTCGGCCTCGACCTCTCGGACGCCATCGGCGCCAGCGAGAACAACACCATCAAGATCTGCGACGTGCCGACCACCGGCGTCACCGTTCAGCGTGGCCACACGCTCGACGGCCTGGGCAAGTACTACCGCCAGACCATCGAGGAGTCCGCCGAGGCCCCGGTCGACATCGTCCAGACCCTCAAGGACAAGCAGGTCGACGTCCTGGTCTGCTACCTGCCCGTCGGTTCCGAGGACGCTGCGAAGTACTACGCGCAGTGCGCCATCGACGCCAAGGTCGCGTTCGTCAACGCCCTTCCGGTCTTCATCGCCGGCACCAAGGAGTGGGCGGACAAGTTCACCGAGGCCGGTGTCCCGATCGTCGGCGACGACATCAAGTCCCAGGTCGGCGCCACCATCACGCACCGCGTCATGGCGAAGCTCTTCGAGGACCGGGGCGTCATCCTGGACCGCACGATGCAGCTGAACGTCGGCGGCAACATGGACTTCAAGAACATGCTCGAGCGTGAGCGTCTGGAGTCCAAGAAGATCTCGAAGACGCAGGCCGTCACTTCGCAGATTCCCGACCGCGAGATGGGCGAGAAGAACGTCCACATCGGCCCGTCGGACTACGTCGCCTGGCTGGACGACCGCAAGTGGGCGTACGTGCGCCTCGAGGGCCGCGCCTTCGGTGACGTCCCGCTGAACCTCGAGTACAAGCTCGAGGTCTGGGACTCCCCGAACTCGGCGGGCGTCATCATCGACGCCGTGCGCGCCGCGAAGATCGCCAAGGACCGCGGTATCGGTGGCCCGATCCTCTCCGCGTCCTCGTACTTCATGAAGTCCCCGCCGGTTCAGTACTTCGACGACGAGGCACGTCTGAACGTCGAGAAGTTCATCCAGGGCGAGGTCGAGCGCTAAGCGCTTCGTTCTGCCCCAACGCGGAGGGTCCCCGGGTCGTACACCCGGGGACCCTCCGCGTGTGTGACCCTTGCTCGCATGCCTGTCGTACGTGATCTGCGCGTACTCCTGCGCCTGACCGACTTCCGTCGGCTCCTGACCGTGCGGTTGCTGTCCCAGTCGGCCGACGGTGTCTACCAGGTCGCCCTCGCCACCTACGTGGTCTTCTCCCCCGAGAAGCAGACCTCTCCGGCCGCGATCGCCTCCGCCATGGCCGTCCTGCTCCTGCCGTACTCCTTCGTCGGACCCTTCGCCGGAGTTCTGCTGGACCGCTGGCCACGTCGCCAGGTGTTCCTCTACGGGAACCTGTTGCGGGCGCTCCTCGCCTGCTGCACAGCCGTGCTGATCGTCGCCTCCGTCCCCGACTGGCTCTTCTACGCCTCGGCGCTGTCCGTCACCGCTGTCAACCGATTCGTGTTGGCAGGCCTCTCGGCGGCGCTGCCGCGCGTCGTGGACCCCGACCGCCTCGTCATGGCCAATTCCCTCTCACCGACCGCGGGGACGCTGGCCGCTACCGCGGGCGGTGGTCTCGCCTTCCTGATGCGCCTCGTCGCCTCGGACTCCGACGCCGCGGTGGTGCTGCTCGGCGCAGCGCTCTACCTCTGCTCGGCCCTCGCGTCACTGCGCATCGGGCGTGAACTGCTCGGGCCCGACCCGGCCGAGGTCCAACCACGCCTGGGCACCGCGATCGCTTCGACTGCGCGAGGGCTGCTGGACGGACTGGGGCATCTCCGCCGGCGTCCGGCGGCAGGCCACGCGCTGGGCGCGATGACCCTGCTGCGCTTCTGCTACGGCGCGTTGACCGTGATGGTGCTCATGCTCTGCCGGTACGCATGGGCCGACGAAGAATCGGAGGGGCTCGCTCTGCTCGGCCTGGCGGTCGCCGCATCCGGTGCGGGCTTCTTCGCCGCGGCCGTGGTGTCCCCGTGGGCGACCGGAAGACTCGGCCGCTTCGGGTGGATAGTGGCCTGCGCGACAGCCGCCGCAGTCCTCGAACCCGCCCTGGCACTCCCGTTCGCCCCGGGGCCGATGCTCGTGGCGGCATTCGTTCTCGGTCTGATCACACAGGGCGCGAAGATCGCGACCGACACCGTGGTGCAAAGCTCCGTGGACGACGCCTTCCGAGGCAGGGTCTTCTCCCTCTACGACGTCCTGTTCAACGTCGCCTTCGTCGGTGCGGCGGCAATCGCCGCGCTGATGCTGCCTCCTGACGGGCGATCGGTTCCGCTGGTTCTCGTGGTCGCCGTGATCTACGCGACAGTTGCCGTCACACTGGCGCGTTGGAGTCATGTCGGCCGATTGCTATAGCGTGCGCGCGTCAAACATCGATCGCACGTTCACAGGGGGACCCCCACATGACCTATCCGCCGCAGCAGGGACCGGGCCCCTACGGGCAGCCCGGCCCGTACGGTCAGCAGCAGCCCCAGCCGGGTTACGGGTATCCCCAGCAGCAGCAGCCGCAGCAGCCCGGGCCGGGTTATGGCTACCCGCAGCAGCCTCAGGCACCCCAGCAGCAGCAGTGGGGCGCGCCTCCGCCGCCGCCCCCGGCGCCCGAGCGTCGGGGCCTCGGCCTCAAGACCAAGTTCCAGATAGTCGTGGGCGTCCTGGCCGTCATCGCCTTCGCCGTGTTCTGGTTCATGGGCCGCGATGACGCCGACACCGCGAAGGCCGGCGACTGCATGAAGAACAGCGGGAACGAGATCAACCCCGATCTTGAGGTCGTCGACTGCGGTGGCGCCGAGGCTGCGTACAAGGTGGTCTCCGTGCACGGCGACACGACGGACCGGACGATCTGCGAGGGCAAGGCCGACATCGGCTACTTCGAGCAGACCAGCGGTGGCCGGCGGAGTTCCGGCAAGTCGTTCGTGCTCTGCCTGAACGAGATGAAGAAGTAGCGGATGCAGCGAGGGCGATGTTTCACGTGAAACATCGCCCTCGATCATGAAGACGGTGCGATGTTTCACGTGAAACATCGCACCGTTTCTCTCTCAGCCCTGGATGGCCCACCACTCCTTGAGCGCAGCCACTGCCTCGTCGTGCTCCATCGGCCCGTTCTCCAGGCGCAGCTCCAAGAGGAACGCATAGGCCTTGCCGATCACCGGACCGGGACCGATTCCCAGGATCTCCTGAATCTGGTTGCCGTTCAGGTCCGGCCTGATCGCATCCAGCTCTTCCTGTTCCTGGAGCTGCGCGATGCGGCCCTCAAGACCGTCATAGGCCCGCGACAGGGCGCCTGCCTTGCGCTTGTTGCGGGTGGTGCAGTCCGAGCGCGTCAGCTTGTGCAGTCGGTTCAGGAGCGGGCCGGCGTCGCGCACATACCGCCGCACCGCGGAGTCGGTCCACTCGCCGGTCCCGTATCCGTGGAACCGCAGATGAAGCTCCACCAGCCGCGCGACGTCCTTGACCATCTCGTTCGAGTACTTCAGCGCCGCCATGCGCTTCTTGGTCATCTTCGCGCCCACCACCTCGTGATGGTGGAAGGAGACCCGGCCGTCCTCCTCGAAGCGCCGAGTGCGGGGCTTGCCGATGTCATGGAGCAGCGCGGCCAGCCGCAGCACGAGGTCGGGCCCCTCCTCCTCGAGATCGATGGCCTGCTCCAGCACGGTCAGCGAGTGCTCGTAGACATCCTTGTGCCGGTGGTGCTCATCACTCTCCAGCCGCAGGGCCGGCAGCTCGGGCAGTACGTGCGCGGCAAGGCCGGAGTCGACGAGCAGCGCGAGCCCCTTACGGGGGTGCGCCCCGGTGATCAGCTTGTTCAGCTCGTCACGCACCCGTTCGGCCGAGACGATGTCGATCCGCTCCGCCATGGCCTTCATGGCGGAGACCACGTCGGGTGCCACCTCGAAGTCGAGCTGCGCGGCGAAGCGGGCAGCCCGCATCATGCGGAGCGGGTCGTCGGAGAAGGACTCCTCCGGAGTCCCCGGCGTCCGCAGCACCCGTGCCGAGAGATCCTCGAGACCGCCGTGCGGGTCGATGAACTCCTTCTCCGGCAGCGCCACGGCCATCGCGTTCACCGTGAAGTCGCGTCGGACCAGGTCTTCCTCGATCGAGTCGCCGTAGGACACCTCCGGCTTGCGCGAGGTCCTGTCGTACGCCTCCGAGCGGTACGTCGTCACCTCGATCTGGAAGCGCTGGACCGTGTCGCCGACGCGGCCGTCCTTCTGCGCACCGACCGTGCCGAAGGCGATACCGACGTCCCACACCGAATCCGCCCACGGGCGGACGATCTTCAGCACATCCTCGGGCCGGGCATCCGTCGTAAAGTCGAGGTCGTTGCCGAGCCGACCGAGCAACGCATCGCGGACCGAGCCCCCGACAAGGGCGAGACTGAAACCGGCCTCGCGAAAACGGCGCGCCAGGTCGTCGGCGACGGGCGACACCCGCAGCAGTTCGCTCACCGCTCGGCGTTGCACCTGGCTCAGGGCAGTGGGGTTGTCTTCATTGGCTTTCGGCACAACAGAAAAGGGTACGTGCCCGGGCCGACCGGAGCGTCCCCGTTTCCGGCTGCCCCGGAAGTCCTGCCGATCTTGTGGGGCACTCCGCGGCACTTCGACACAGCGCGCCTCGTTACCATGCGTGGACGCAAGAGCCGGAGAACCATTAATGGCACCAGACGACGAGGGACGGACGGGCGCGTGGCCGAGGCGGCAGACTTCCAGGGGATGCGTACTTCTCCTGCGCGCCGGTGGCTGCGTCGCACAGCCTCCCTGCTCACCGGCGCCCCACTCGTGGCCGGGCTGCTGTGCGGTCCCGCAGCGCCCTCGGCGCAGGCTGCCCCGGCGGCGCACGCCGCTGAGGAGGCTTCCGGATCCCGGACCGTGGATGTGTCTCTCGACACGCTGACTCCGGAAGCACCCGGGAAGAAAGACACGATCACGGTCTCCGGGACGGTGGTCAACAAGGGCAAGCAGACGATCACCGACGCGCATGTCGATCTCCGAGTGGGGCCGCAGCAGCCCGGCCGGAGCGCCCTCGACCGGGCCGCGGAGCGAACCGGCTACCTGTACGGGGTCGACGCCCCGGCAATCGACGACAAGTTCAGCGTCAAGCTGCCGAAGCTCGCCACGGGCGTCAGCCACGACTTCACGCTCTCGGTGCCGGCCGACGAGCTCGATCTGGGCGTCGACGCCGGTGTCCGTCAGCTCGGGGTGTCCCTGACGGGGCGAACCGCCAACCAGCAGTGGGACCAGGTGCTGGGGATCGAGCGGACCTTCCTGCCCTGGCAGCCGGAGGAGGCGGAGAAGAAGACTCGCCTCACGTATCTATGGCCGCTCATCTCCTCGACCCACCTCACGTCCGAGACGGGTTCGGACGAGCAGCAGACGCCGGTCTTCGAGGACGAGGCCCTGGCCGCCGAGCTCGCCCCGGGCGGACGCCTCGACCAGATGGTGTCCCTCGGCAAGGAACTGCCCGTCACCTGGGTCATCGATCCGGACCTCCTGGCCACGGTCGACGCCATGAAGGGCGGCTATCGGGTCAAGAGCGGCGACTCCACGGTCGCCGGCAAGAACCAGGCCCTGGCCGAGCGATGGTTGAACTCGGTCGAGGCGGCGGTGCAGGGCCGCAAGGTCGTCGCGCTTCCCTTCGCGGATCCTGATCTCGCTTCGCTGGCCCACAAGGGCAAGTCCGTCTCCGGCTCGCTCAGCCATCTGCAGCCGGCGACGGAGGTGGCGGAGATCACGGTGGAGACGATTCTCCACGTGAAGCCGTCCGTCGACTTCGCCTGGCCGGTGGACGGCGCGATCGACTCCTCGATCGTCGACGTGGCCACCTCGGCCGGAGCGCATAAAGTGATCGCCCGGAGCGACAGCCTCCAGGACAACCTCTCCTACACGCCGACCGCGGCCCGTCCGATCGGCGGCGGCACGACGGCCGTCGTTGCCGACGCCCGGTTGTCCACCGCCTTCGAGGGCGACATGACCGACGCCGGCGAGTCCACGGCCGCGGTGCAGAAGTTCCTCGCCCAGACGCAGGCTCTGACACTTCAGGAGCCGGAGAAACAGCGGAGCATCGTCGTCGCCCCGCAGCGCAGGCCCACGATCGCCCAGGCGCAGTCCATGGCCCGCGCCCTGCGGGCCCTGGAGACCGAGCGCTGGACAGAGCCGCTGGATCTGGTGGCCGCGGCGGCGGCCAAGCCGGACGCCGAGGCCAATACGAAGGTGCCCGGCGCCTCCCAGTACCCGGCAGCGCTGCGCAAGCAGGAACTGCCGGTGCAGACCTTCGAGGACATCAGGACCACTCAGGGCACCCTCGACAAGTTCACGGTCATCCTCACGCTCGCCGACCGGGTCGAGACCCCCTTCGGCAGGGCGATCGACCGTGAGCTGTCGACATCGTGGCGCGGCAATCCGACGGCAGCGCAGCAGTACCGCACCGAGGTCCAGTCGTATCTGCAGAGCCTCACCGAAGAGGTCCAGCTGATCCAGAAGTCGGCCGTCACCCTGTCCGGACGCAGCGCGACCATTCCGGTCACGGTGCAGAACCAGCTGGTCCAAGGCGTCGACGACCTGGTGCTGCGGCTGAGGTCGAACAATCCCAACCGCCTCCGTCTCGATGGCGGCAAGGGCATGGCCGAGCAACCGATCAAGGTCGAGGGTGGCCACAGCCAGTCGGTGAAGTTTCCCGCCGCCGCCAACGCCAACGGTCAGGTCCAGATGACCGCGCAGCTCTACACGCAGGACGGCAAGCTCTACGGCCCGCCGATGGACTTCACGGTGAAGGTCTCCGAGATCACCCCGACCGTGATGCTCGTCCTCGCCGGCGGTGTGCTCCTGCTCGTCCTCGCAGGCGTCAGGATGTACACCCAGCGCAAGCGCGCAGCGGCGGCCGGGGTGGACGACGCGGTCGAGAACAGCTCGGAAGACACAGCGGAAAGCGCACCGCAAAACACAGAGGGTGACAGCGGCGACTCGGATCCAGAGCAGCCGAGTGACCTCGCCTCTGACACCGGACCCGAAAGCGACAACCCGTCCGGCGCTGGTGAGAAAGTGGACCGTTGAGCGATGTCGTGGCCGGTCGGCCGGGGACGATGAGGTGGGGTAGGCATGAACGCGCCGTATGACGGTGACCGCGGTCAGGGCGCGGGCGCAGACCCCGCAGGCTCCTATCCGCCACAGCAGCGCCCGTCCGACCCGTATGCGCAGGATCCCTACGTCCGGGACGCCTACGCCCCTGATCCCTTCCACGACCAGGACCTGGCGGCCCAGGACCCGGTGAACGAGGCACGCTACGACCGCTCCGCGCACCCCCCGCCGCCTCCGGGGACCGACCCCGAGCCGCGGCCGCTCTACCAGCAGCCCGCGGCACCGCAGTACGCCCCCGACCCCCGTGTCTGGGCCCAGACTCCCCCGCCCGAGCCCGACGGCCCGTCCCGGCGTCTCCCGTACGGCGACGACGCCAGGACCACGGAGTTCACCGGCGTCGACGACCTGATCACCCGGGCCGGCGAGCAGAAGCAGGAACCCGACGCCTTCGCCCACCTTTTCCGGGACCAGCAGTCCTCGACGCCCCCGGCTGCCCCCGAGCCGACACCGACGCCCGCGCCCGCCCCCAAGAAACCGGCAGGAAGAGCCACGAGTCTGCTGAAGTCCAGTGCCGTGATGGCGGCGGGGACCCTGGTCTCCCGCCTCACCGGTTTTGTACGCAGCCTGGTGATCACCGCTGCTCTCGGCGCCGCGCTTCTCGGTGACACCTTCACCGTCGCGTACACCCTGCCGACGATGATCTACATCCTGACCGTCGGCGGTGGACTCAACTCCGTCTTCGTCCCGCAGCTGGTTCGCGCGATGAAGAACGACGAGGACGGCGGCGAGGCCTACGCCAACCGGCTGCTCACCCTGGTGATGGTGGCCCTCGGCGCCATCGTCGCCATCGCCGTCTTCGCGGCGCCGTTGCTGATCCGGCTCATGTCGGACACGATCGCGAGCGACCAGGCGGCCAACAGCGTCGCCGTCACGTTCGCCCGCTACTGCCTGCCCACGATCTTCTTCATGGGCATCCACGTGGTGATGGGGCAGATCCTCAATGCCCGTGGCCGGTTCGGGGCGATGATGTGGACCCCGGTCCTGAACAACATCGTCATGATCACCACCTTCGGGCTCTTCATCTGGGTGTACGGCACTTCCGCCGAATCGCAGATGGGTGTGCAGACGATTCCGCCGGAGGGCGTGCGGCTGCTCGGCATCGGAACGCTGCTCGGGCTTGTCGTCCAGGCTCTGGCCATGATCCCGTACCTGCGCGAGGCCGGCTTCCGCTTCCGCCCCCGGTTCGACTGGAAGGGCCACGGACTCGGCAAGACCGTGAAGCTGGCCAAGTGGACCGTCCTCTTCGTCCTCGCGAACCAGGCGGGCGTGCTGGTCGTCACCCAGCTCGCGACGGCAGCGGGAGAGGCTTCCGGCCGGCAGGGTGCAGGTTTCATCGCCTACACCAACGCCCAGTTGATCTGGGGCATGCCACAGGCCATCATCACCGTCTCCGTCATGGCAGCGCTGCTGCCCCGGATCTCCCGCGCCGCCCACGACAACGACCCCGGCGCCGTACGCGACGACATCTCGCAGGGCCTTCGCAACTCGGCGGTCGCGATCGTGCCGGTCTCGTTCGCGTTCCTCGCGCTCGGTGTCCCGATGTCGACGCTGCTGTTCGCGTCCACGGGTCTCGAAGCGGCCCAGGGCATGGGCTTCATCCTGATGGCCTTCGGCCTCGGCCTGATCCCCTACTCGGTTCAGTACGTGGTGCTGCGCGGCTTCTACGCCTACGAGGACACCCGGACCCCCTTCTACAACACGGTCATCGTGGCCCTCGTCAACGCGGGTGCGTCCGCTCTGTGTTATCTGCTGCTTCCGGCCCAGTGGGCGGTCGTGGGCATGGGAGCCTCCTACGGGCTCGCCTACGCCGTGGGGGTCGGTGTCGCGTGGCGGAGGCTCAAGAACCGCCTGGGCGGCGATCTGGACGGCGCTCACGTCATGCGCACCTACGCCCGGCTCTCCATGGCCTCCGTACCCGCCGCGGTCGCCGGTGGCGCCGTGGCCTACGGCGTTCTCCAGGGCCTCGGCAGCGGTGCGGGCGGCTCGCTCGTGGCACTGGTGGCAGGCGGCGTCGTGCTGCTCGGTATCTTCTTCGTCGCCGCGAAGCGAATGCGTATCGCGGAGCTCAACGCCATGGTCGGCATGGTCCGCGGCCGACTCGGTCGCTAGTGCCGGCAGAAACGGCGCTCACGGAGATCGGCGGGCACGCCCCGCACAACCATCGTCGGACGCCGCGTGTCGTGCATAGCGTCGGACTGTGGGCACAATTGGCATGGCTGTTGGACATGGCGCAACGGATGGGGAGGCAGGAACGACGGTGGCGGAACGTAGCACGGCTGCCGTCGACGTGGCCGACAACGGCGGGGACGAACCGCTGACCGCGAAGGCGGGCGAGGCCACGACCGACGGGGCGGCGGAATCCGAGACGGCAGAATCCCGCACAGCGGACTCCCGGGGCACGGCTGACAAGGCCGCACCGGACACGGACAGCAAACGGCAGGGCGGCGAGCCGTCCTTCTCGACGCCCGAACTCCACAGTGGCCACAAGCTCGCCAGACGCTATCGACTCGAGGAGTGCGTCACCCGTCTGGACGGTTTCAGCAGTTGGCGTGCGGTCGACGAGAAACTGCGGCGCGCCGTCGGCGTGCACATCCTGCCCGCTGACCATCCGCGAGCACGGTCAGTGCTGTCGGCCGCCCGGTCGTCGGCGCTTCTCGGTGACCCGCGGTTCGTGCAAGTCCTGGACGCCGTCGAGGAGAACGACCTCGTCTATGTCGTGCACGAGTGGCTTCCGGACGCCGTCGAGCTGACGGCTCTCCTCGCCTCCGGCCCCTTCGAACCGCACGACGCCTACCAACTCGTCGACCAAATCTCGCAGGCGATGGCAGCCGCCCACAGAGAGGGTCTCGCCCACCTCCGGCTCACCCCCGGCGCAGTCCTGCGCACGTCTACAGGGCAGTACCGGATTCGCGGGCTGGCGGTGAACGCGGCCCTGCGCGGTATCTCCGTCGACGGCCCGCAGCGCACCGACACCGAGGCGATCGGTGCCCTCCTGTACGCGGCGCTCACCCAGCGCTGGCCGTACGAGAGCGACGCGTACGGCCTGTCCGGGCTGCCCAAGGGAGTCGGTCTGGTCGCTCCCGACCAGGTGCGGGCCGGTGTGCACCGAGGCCTGTCGGAGCTGGCCATGAGGGCGCTGGTCAACGACGGTGCCACCGCCTCGCGTCAGGAGCCGCCGTGTACGACGCCCGACGAACTGGCCAAGGCCGTCGCGGCGATGCCGCGCATCCGTCCGCCGGAGCCGGCCTTCACCGCCCCTCCCGAGTACCAGCGGACCACCTACCAGCAGGGCAGCTACGGCCGGCCCGCGCCGAGGCCGGGTGTGAACGTCACCCAGCCGACGCCGACGCCTCCGCCGCCCTTGCAGACCCGTACCGGCAAGGCGCTGAAGTGGGCCGTTTCGGCACTGCTCATCGCGGCCCTGGGGCTCGGCAGCTGGCAGGTGGCCGACAAGCTGCTGGACAACCGCAAGGGGAACAAGGAACCGAAGACCTCGGAGACCAGCACCACGAACGGCGGCGACGACAGCCCCAAGTCACCGGTGCCCCTCGCCGTTCGGGCCGCGCAGGAGTACGCACCGGACGGTTCGCCGCAGAACGCGAACAACGTCGGGGCCACCTACGACCGTGACAGCACCACGTACTGGCGGAGCAGGAGCTTCTACGACGGACCCGACTTGGTGCCGTCGGTGAAGCAGGGTGTGGGCATCGTCTACGACCTCGGTTCCGACAAGGACGTCTCCGGCGCGTCCATAGCGTTGCGCTACGGCGGAGACCACACCACCATCACCCTTTACGCCGTTGATTCGCTGTCGCCGTCCGGCCCGGTCGGCTCCATGAAGAAGATCGCAACAGGGCGGACCAGCGGATCGACCCTGAAGATGACCGCCGAGGAGCAGGCCAGGAGCCGGTACGTGCTCCTCTGGATGACCGCGATGCCCTACGCGCCCCAGGACAAGTTCAGCGACCCTGGCTACAAGCAGGGGATCACGGACGTCGCGTTCACCGGCTGACCCGAGGCAATGGGAGGGGGCTCACCGTTGGACGACGTGACACTCGGCGACGCCGGCGACCACGACCTGCTGGCACGCCATGTCGACGGGGACCCGGACGCCTTCGGTGAGCTCGTAAGGCGCCACCGCGACAGGCTGTGGGCCGTCGCCCTGCGCACGCTGGGGGACCGCGAGGAGGCCGCCGACGCCGTACAGGACGCTCTGGTGTCAGCCTTCCGGGCCGCCCATACGTTCCGGGGCCAGTCGGCTGTCACGACGTGGCTGCATCGCATCACCGTGAACGCCTGTCTGGACCGAGCGCGCAAGGCAGCGTCCCGCAAGACCTCGCCCGTCGACGACACGGAGCGGCTGGAGCAACTGCTGGAGCCGCAGGAATCGGCCGAGGCGCCCGCCGAGCGTCATGACCTCCACCGTGAGCTCCTGGCCGCTCTGGCGAAACTTCCCGTTGACCAACGCGCCGCCCTGGTGCTGGTCGACATGCAGGGGTATCCGGTCGCCGAGGCCGCAGACGTGCTGGGCGTGCCGACGGGGACAGTCAAAAGCCGCTGTGCCCGTGGCCGGGCCCGACTGCTGCCCATGCTCACCCATCTGCGTGGCGGAACCGGGAATGACAGCGACGTCGGCAGGGGAAGGAACCGGACGGCCGGGACATCCGTCCCACCGGCGTCGGGACCACGAGAGACAGGGCCGAGTGACCCTGCGGCAGTGAAGGGCGGAGGTGGGCGCGCGTGACATCCTCGACCGACAGGGCCGACACCACTCAGCACCCGGACGTCTCGGAGATCTCCGACCTCACCGAAGGAATCCTCCCGCCGTCCCGCACGGCTGAAGTACGGCGCCACCTCGACGGCTGCCCACTCTGCTCGGACGTCCACACGTCCCTGGAAGAGATCCGTGGGCTCCTGGGCACCCTGCCCGGCCCGCCGCGCATGCCCGCCGACATCGCCGGCCGTATCGACGCGGCTCTGGCTGCCGAAGCTCTCCTCGATGCCACCGCTCCCGACGAGGCAGCGCATGTTTCACGTGAAACAGCGCGCCCTCAGGCGGCAGAGACCGAAGCGCCGCCCGCCCGTCCAGCAGGACACCCCCGCGCCACAACCGGTCCCGGCCGCAGCCGCCCGGCACGACGCCGCCGTGCTGCGGTCCTGGGCGCCGTGTTCGGAGCCGCCGCGGTGGGCGTGAGCGTGATGTTCCTCCAGTCGCTGCCCGGTTCGGACAGTGACTCCTCGACCGCGAAGAAGGACGCGAGCGTCAACGCCACGGCGGGTGAGGGGGCCGAGTTCTCCGGAACGGCACTCGACAGCCGTGTGCACTCGCTGCTGGCCGCCGGACCGACTCAGGAGGCCGAGCCCAGGATCGAGCGGGCTCCCTCCGCCGACGGCCCCACAACGCTGTCCCCGAAGAACAGTCCGAGCGCTGCCGTGCCTCCTTGTATCCAGAAGGGGACCGGGCGCACCGACGGTCCGCTCGCCGTCGAGAAGGGTACGTACGACGGCGTCAGCGCCTACCTCGTGCTCATGGCCCACGCCAAGGACAGCACTCGGGTGCAGGCCTATGTCGTCGACGCGGCATGCGTGAACAACGCGGTCGACTCTGCCGGGAAGCTCCTGCTGTCGGAGACCTATCCACGCCCCTGAGATATCGCCGGTGCCGCTCCGGCTCCTCGGGAATGCGCGCCCCGTAGGATCCGTTGGGTGGGGTGAGAGTCCTGGAACCCGCCCCGTAGGCAGTTGGCAGTCTGCAGAGACGAGGAAGAAACCCGTGAGCGACGTCCGTAACGTGATCATTATCGGCTCCGGGCCCGCGGGCTATACAGCCGCGCTCTACACCGCGCGCGCATCGCTGCAGCCGCTGGTGTTCGAGGGAGCTGTCACCGCCGGCGGTGCCCTGATGAACACGACCGAGGTGGAGAACTTCCCCGGCTTCCGCGACGGCATCATGGGTCCCGACCTCATGGACAACATGCGGGCACAGGCTGAGCGCTTCGGCGCCGAACTCGTCCCGGACGACGTCGTGTCGGTCGACCTCACCGGCGACATCAAGACCGTCACCGACACCGCCGGGACCGTCCACCGCGCCAAGGCCGTGATCGTCACCACCGGCTCCCAGCACCGCAAGCTGGGCCTGCCGAACGAGGACGCGCTGTCCGGGCGCGGTGTTTCGTGGTGCGCGACCTGCGACGGCTTCTTCTTCAAGGACCAGGACATCGCCGTCGTGGGTGGTGGCGACACCGCGATGGAGGAGGCGACCTTCCTCTCCCGCTTCGCCAAGTCGGTCACAATCATCCACCGCCGGGACACCCTGCGCGCCTCCAAGGCCATGCAGGAGCGCGCCTTCGCCGACCCGAAGATTTCCTTCGCCTGGGACAGCGAGGTGGCCGAGATCCACGGCGAGCAGAAGCTCTCCGGCCTGTCCCTGAACAACACGAAGACATGCGTGAAGTCCCCGCTTGCGGTGACCGGTCTGTTCATCGCCGTGGGCCACGACCCCCGGACCGAGCTCTTCAAGGGCCAGCTCGAGCTGGACGCCGACGGCTACCTGAAGGTCGACGCGCCGTCGACGCGCACCAATCTCGCGGGCGTCTTCGCCGCGGGCGATGTCGTCGACCACACGTACCGACAGGCCATCACCGCCGCCGGCACCGGCTGCTCCGCGGCCCTGGATGCCGAGCGCTACCTCGCCGCTCTCGTGGACAGCGAGAAGACGGCCGAGCCGGAGAAGGCCCCCGTGGTCTGACCCCTTGATCTCCCATTCCCCTTACACCCCGCAAAAGAAGCAGGAGGCTGCCGTGGCCGGCGACCTGAAGAACGTGACCGACGACTCCTTCGAGGAGGATGTCCTCAAGAGCGACAAGCCCGTGCTGGTGGACTTCTGGGCCGCCTGGTGCGGTCCCTGCCGCCAGATCGCGCCGTCCCTCGAGGCCATTGCGGCCGAGCACGGCGACAAGATCCAGGTCGTGAAGCTCAACATCGACGAGAATCCCGCCACTGCGGCCAAGTACGGCGTCATGTCGATCCCGACGCTGAACGTCTACCAGAACGGTGAGGTCGCCAAGACCATCGTCGGCGCCAAGCCGAAGGCGGCCATCGTCCGCGATCTGGAGAGCTTCATCGGAGAGTAAGCACGACTCCGTTGTTTCACGTGAAACACGAGAATGGGCTCATCCCCTCGGGATGAGTCCATTCTCGTGTCCGGGTTCAGAGCGCTCGTGTCCGGGTTCAGAGCGGACGCAGCGCCGGCTCCTTCTGCACAGCACCCAGAAGCCGGTCCAGGGCAAGCTCCACGTCTTCCTTCCAGGAGAGAGTGGTGCGCAGCTCCAGCCGCAGCCGCGGGTGCGTCGGATGGGGGCGCACCGTCTTGAAGCCGACTGCCAGAAGATGGTCGGCCGGCAGGACACAGGCCGGTTCCTTCCACCGGGCGTCGCCGAAGGCTTCGATCGCCCGGAACCCCCTGCGCAGCAAATCCTTGGCGACTGTCTGCACGATGACGCGCCCCAGTCCCTGACCCTGATAGCCGGGCATGATCCAGGCGGTCATCAACTGCACCGCATCCGCTGACACGGGGCTCGTCGGAAAAGCCGTGGAGCGCGGCACGTAGGCGGGCGGCGCATACAGAACGAAGCCCACAGGGACCTCGTCGACATAGACGACGCGGCCGCACGACCCCCACTCGAGCAGCACGGCCGAGATCCATGCCTCCTTCTCGAGTTCGGGGGTTCCCGCCTTTACCGCAGCTTCGCCGCTGACCGGATCAAGTTCCCAGAAGACGCACGCACGACAGCGCTTGGGAAGATCCGAAAGGTTGTCCAGCGTGAGCGGTACGAGCCGACGCCCCATGAAGGCTGCTCCTCACTTCCCTCGTGTGCCGCGCTGCGCGCGGCTGCCAGCGCGCTCCTCTCGAGCAGCAGGCTGCTGACGAACCCGCCCACCGCCCCAAGTCCCAGGCCTGCCGTCACCAGTTGCCCGTGGCTCACCGATCGCATGGCCTACGCCCTCCCACTGAAGTGACTCAAGATGGATGCGTCATACCAGAACGCATCGTATCCACCCAGCCCCGGCACGGATACTGCACCAAGGCAAAGGGCGGGTGGCGTTCCATGGTCCGGAACGCCACCCGCCCTGTCGGCTGTGCCGAACGCTGACTCAGACGTCCTCGTCCTCGGCAGGCTCCTCGCCAAGTCCCTTCTCCAGGACTCGCCCTTCGCCGGGTGCAAGGGTGCCGAGGATGCGCTCGAGATCGTCTATCGATGCGAACTCGACGACGATCTTGCCCTTCTTCTGGCCGAGGTCGACCTTCACCCGTGTCTCGAACCGGTCCGACAGCCGAGAGGCCAGATCAGAGAGCGCAGGGGACATCCGAGCGCCGGCCCGCGGGCCCTTGGGCTTGGGTGTGCTCTTGGGGTTCGAGTTGAGCAGCGTCACGATCTCTTCGACTGCCCGCACCGACAGGCCTTCGGCGACGATCCGGTGGGCCAGCCGGTCCTGCTCGTCGGAGTCGTCCACCGAGAGCAGGGCTCGCGCATGGCCAGCCGAGAGCACTCCCGCCGCGACCCGGCGCTGGACGGGCGGGGAGAGCCTCAGCAGCCGCAGCGTGTTGGACACCTGCGGGCGTGACCGCCCGATGCGGTCGGCCAGCTGGTCGTGCGTGCAGTTGAAGTCCTTGAGCAGCTGGTCGTAGGCAGCTGCCTCCTCCAACGGGTTCAGTTGGGCGCGGTGCAGGTTCTCCAGCAGTGCGTCCAGCAGAAGCTTCTCGTCGTCGGTGTCCCGGACGATCGCGGGGATCCGCTCGAGCCCGGCTTCCCGGCAGGCCCGCCAGCGACGCTCACCCATGATGAGCTCATAGCGGTCCGGCCCCAACTGGCGCACGACAACCGGCTGGAGAAGCCCCACTTCCTGGATGGAGGTGACCAGCTCTGCGAGAGCGTCCTCGTCGAACACCTCACGTGGCTGGCGCGGGTTGGGGGTGATCGAGTCGAGCAGCACCTCGGCGAAGTGCGCTCCTGCCGGCTCGCTGGGCTGCGCCGAAGCGGGCTCTTCCGACAGGTGAGCGGTCGACTCCGGTGCCACCGTCGCGGTGGGCAGTGTGGCGACCTTGGCTGCCGCCACCCCCCGGTCCGAAGTCAGCACCGGAGGCACGCCGGAAGACGGCGAAGCCCCCGGGGAAGGTACCTGCTTCTCCTGTGGAGCGGCAGGAATCAGCGCACCGAGCCCACGCCCCAATCCTCTTCGTCGCTCGCTCACTGGATCCCCTCCGAGATGTTCTGCTGATCGTTCTGACCCACCTGGGCATGCTGCGGGTCGTAGCGGACTCCCACCCCGCGCAGCGCGATCTCGCGGGCAGCCTCGAGATACGACAGGGAGCCGCTGGAACCTGGATCGTAAGTCAGAACCGTCTGCCCGTAGCTCGGCGCCTCCGAGATCCGCACGGAGCGCGGGATGCTCGTCCGCAGAACCTCCTCGCCGAAGTGGCTGCGCACCTCGTCGGCGACCTGCGATGCCAGCCTCGTCCTGCCGTCGTACATGGTGAGCAGGATGGTCGACACGTGGAGCGTCGGATTGAGGTGGCCTCGCACCAGATCCACGTTGCGCAGCAGCTGACCGAGGCCCTCCAGGGCGTAGTACTCACACTGGATGGGAATCAGCACCTCGGCACCGGCCACCAGCGCGTTGACCGTCAGCAGCCCCAGCGACGGGGGACAGTCGATGAGGATGTAGTCCAGCGGTTGCTCGTAGGCTTGGATCGCGCGCTGCAGTCTGCTCTCCCGCGCCACCAGCGACACCAGCTCGATCTCCGCACCGGCGAGATCGATGGTGGCGGGGGCGCAGAAGAGTCCTTCGACGTCGGGGACCGGCTGGACCACCTCGGCGAGGGGCTTGCTGTCCACCAGGACGTCATAGATCGAGGGAACTTCCGCATGATGGTCGATCCCCAGGGCCGTCGAGGCGTTGCCCTGTGGATCGAGGTCGATCACCAGGACACGTGCGCCGTGCAGCGCAAGAGAAGCGGCCAGGTTGACCGTAGTGGTGGTCTTCCCGACGCCGCCCTTCTGGTTGGCGACGACCATGATGCGTGTCTGCTCAGGTCGGGGCAGACCCTCACCGGCACGCCCCAGCGCCTCCACAGCCAGCTGAGCAGCACGGCCAATGGGGGTGTCATCCAGGGGGGGCGGTGTTTCACGTGAAACATCCTCCCCCGCGGACTCGGTACGGGGACCGGGGACCGGATCGGTCATCGGTCCCGCGATGTTGGCGTCGGACCGCAAGGATTCACTCTCCTCGACATCAGGCTCGCAATGCACAGAGCCTGCCATGCTTTCGGGGTCGTGAACCAGCGAGGCCCGTGGTTCTGTGGAGGAATCCACCTCTGTGGACACATCCGTAACCCGCAAGAGGGGCTTGCGGCCCTTCATCGGGGCGGCCGCACGGCCACGGCTGATGATTCCCTGCAGCAGTGAGCGACGTTTCACGTGAAACACGATGCACAAGCGGCAGGACTACACCGGGACGACACTCCGAAATACGGACGTATGGCTACGTGTATGGCTCAGCGGCGACGACGGGTGCGGCTGGTACGAGCAGCTTTGGCCTTCTTTGCGGCGAACCTCACACCGCCCGGGCTCTCACCGACCTCGACGCGCACCACGGTGGACAGCGGATCGACAAGACCCTCACCGACATGAAGAACCGTGGTCCGCACCACGCCCAGCTTGCTCAGCGCGGCCCTGGCTCCCTGGATCTCGTCCTCCGCGGTGTCGCCCTTGAGCGCCAGCATTTCGCCGTACGGGCGCAGCAGGGGAACGCCCCAGCCGGCGAGCCGGTCCAGCGGAGCCACCGCTCGCGCGGTCACCACGTGGACCGGGGGCACCTTGCCGAGAACCTCCTCGGCCCGTCCGCGCACCACGGTCACATGATCGAGGCCGAGCAGCTCCACCACTTCCTGCAGGAAGTTCGTCCGGCGGAGCAGTGGCTCCAGCAACGTGATCTTCAGGTCCGGGCGGACCAGCGCCAGCGGAATGCCCGGGAGGCCGGCTCCTGAGCCGACATCGCAGACCGTCACTCCCTCCGGCACGACTTCCGAGAGCACGGCACAGTTCAGCAGGTGCCTCTCCCACAGGCGCGGCACTTCGCGAGGCCCGATGAGCCCTCGCTTCACCCCGGCGTCCGCAAGCAGCTCCGCATAGCGCACAGCCTCCGGAAAGTACTCTCCGAACACTGTCCGGGCCGCCTCGGGCGCCTGGGGAAGCTGTGCTGCCTCCGTCACGGGGACCGTCCTTCCGTACCTCACTGGCCGCAGTGTGGACTGTGGTGGCTGACTATCAGGCTGACAAAGATCGGCCCCGCCTGCGAACAGACGGGGCCGACGGAACAAGGGGGTCAGGCAGGGAGTACGACGACGAAGCGCTGCGGCTCCTCGCCCTCGGACTCGCTGCGCAGGCCCGCGGCCGCGACGGCGTCATGCACGACCTTGCGCTCGAAGGGCGTCATCGGGTCGAGCTTGACCGGCTCCCCGGTGCTCTTCACCTCAGCGGCAGCCTTGGCACCCAGCTCGGCCAGTTCCGTGCGCTTCTTGGCGCGGAAACCCGCGATGTCGAGCATCAGCCGGCTGCGCTCCCCGGTCTCCCGGAGCACTGCCAGGCGCGTCAGCTCCTGCAGCGCCTCGAGAACCTCGCCGTCCCGGCCCACGAGCTTCTGCAGATCGCGGCTGCCGGTGTCGCTGATGATCGAGACCGCGGCCCGGTCCGCTTCGACGTCCATGTCGATGTCACCGTCGAGGTCGGCGATGTCCAGCAGGCCCTCGAGGTAATCAGCCGCGATCTCCCCTTCCTGCTCGAGGCGGGTCAGGGTGTCGCCAACCTCGCCGGCGGCGGAGATGGTGCCTTCCGTCACGGATGGACTCCTTTTTTACTTCTTGGACGACGGGTGCTTGGGCCGCTGCGGACCCTTGCGCTGTCCCGCCTTGGGCTGGCGTGCGGAACCGGTGGCCTTGCCACCGCCCGCGTTCGGCTTGGCGTCCGCCGCGGACGAGCTGGCCCTGGAGCGGCCTTCCGCGGGCCGGTCCTTCTGAAGGGAGGTCTTCGCCACGGTGCCGGCAGCGTCAGGGCTCTTGGTCGCACCGGGCTGGGTAGCGGCCTGACGCTTCGCCTTCGTCTGACGCTTGGGCTGCTGACGCCTCTGCGAGCCGCCCTCCGCCTCGGCCATGGCGGTGTCGCTCTTGGCCACCGTGCCGTCCGCCTGAGCGGCCAGGCCGGCCTTGGCCAGACCCGTGATGAAGCGACGCTCGTTGTCGTTGCGGTCCGAGCCCTTGGCCACGATCGCCTGGACGACGTTGCGCTTGCGCCGCGAACGGACTTCGCCGTGAGCAGTGACGCTCTTGAGCAGTCGCTGCAGGTAGTGGTCCTGGGCCTTGCTGCCCGGGGTCGGGTTCTGGTTGATCACGTACATCTGCTGGCCCATGGTCCACACGTTGGTGGTCAGCCAGTAGACGAGAACACCGACGGGGAAGTTGATGCCCATGACGGCGAAGATCACCGGGAAGATGTACATCAGCATCTTCTGCTGCTGCATGTACGGCGTCTTGACCGTGAGGTCGACGTTCTTCTGCATCAGCTGGCGCTGGGTGTAGAACTGCGACGCCGACATCAGGATGATCATGACCGCGGTGACGATGCGGACGTCCGTCAGCGAGGCGTTGAGCGCCTCGACCTTCTCGGGGGAGTCCATGAACTTCGCGGCGATCGGGGCGCCGAAGATGTGGGCCTCACGAGCGCTGTCGACCAGGTTCTGGTTGAGGACGCCGATCGTGTCACCGGAGGCGATCTTGCTGAGCACGTGGTACAGCGCGAAGAAGAACGGCGACTGGGCCAGGATGGGAAGGCACGAGGAGAGCGGGTTGGTACCCGTCTCCTTGTACAGCTTCATCATCTCTTCGGACTGGCGCTGCTTGTCGTTCTTGTAGCGCTCCTGAATCGCCTTCATCTTCGGCTGGAGCGCCTGCATGTTCCGGGTCGACTTGATCTGCTTCACGAAGAGCGGGATCAGACAGATCCGGATGAGGATCACCAGAGACACGATGGACAGTCCCCAGGCCCATCCCGTGTCCGGGCCGAAGATCGCCCCGTAGAGGCTGTGGAACTGGACGATGATCCACGAGACAGGTGTGGTGATAAAGCTGAAGAGACTGGCAATCGTGTCCACTAATCAGGCTCCTTGAGCATTGGGCGAGGTCTCTGCGGCCGGGCCGTGGGGTGCGGAGGCAGCCCCCGTGGCTGGTACATCAGCGGCGGAGTTCCCGCCCTTGGTGCGGCCGCTCAAGGCGTCCCGCAGCATTTGGTGCCACCGGGGGCGCTTGCGCGGAGGCACATGGTCCACACCACCCGGCGACCACGGATTGCACCGAAGAATGCGCCAGGCGGTCAGAGCCGTGCCCTTGACCGCACCGTGCCGGTCGATGGCTGTGTATCCGTAGTGCGAACACGACGGGTAGTACCTGCAGACAGGCCCCAGCAGCGGGCTGATCGTCCACTGATAGATCTTGATGAGAGCCAGCAGCGGGTACTTCATCGCGCGCCCCCTCCCAGCAACCGCTGAAGAGCGGCGTCCAGGTCTCGGGCCAGCTGATCGTGTTCGGCGTCGCCCGCACCGGGCAGCGCCCGTACGACCACCAGGCTACCGGGGGGCAGCTCGGAGAGCCGATCGCGCATGAGGTGGCGCAGTCTCCGCTTGACCTTGTTGCGGACAACGGCACCGCCCACAGCCTTGCTCACGACGAAACCCGCACACGTCGGGGAGGTGCTCTCCCCCGGCGCGTGCGGGTCCGTTGTACCGCTGCGTAGGTGGACGACGAGAAGCGGGCGGCCCGCCCTGCGTCCTCGGCGTACCGCGGTCGCGAAGTCCTCGCGCCGCCTCAGCCGATTCTCGGTAGGCAGCACGTCATGACCGACCTGTACGCGATCAGGCGGACAGGTTGGCGCGGCCCTTGCCACGGCGGTTCGCGAGAATCGCGCGGCCGGCACGGGTGCGCATCCGCAGGCGGAAGCCGTGGGTCTTGGCGCGACGACGGTTGTTCGGCTGGAAGGTGCGCTTGCTCACTCGGGGGCTCCAGAAATGATTCGTTGGTGGCGGGACATCGCCTGGCTGTCACCGTGCGCCCACGAGTAGCTCGCGTTTACGCCCGAGTGCACACCGCTTCACGATCACAGACCGTGATCTTTGCCCATCGGAGGCAGGCGGCAGCAGCCATCGACAACTCGACCTGGTTACGGTACGCGCGGCTACGCCATCCGGTCAAACCAACCCTGCGCCGTGGTCCACTGTGCACAGGCTGTGGACAACAACTTGAACCACGCGGGTCGCCCTGACTACCGTGGCTGAACTTGGAATCTTTTCCTGCCTGTCTTCCCATCCCGTCCCGAGAACCACACATTCGTGGGACCTGCGAGAGAGCGTGCCTTGTGGCTGACGTACCTGCCGATCTTGCCGCAGTGTGGCCACGAGTGCTGGAGCAGCTCCTCGATGAGGGCCAGCAGGGCGTCGAGCCGAAGGACAAACAGTGGATCGAGCGCTGCCAGCCGCTCGCCCTGGTCGCCGACACCGCTCTGCTCGCCGTGCCCAACGAGTGGGGGAAGCGCGTCCTCGAGGGCCGGCTGGCCCCGCTCATCAGTGAGACGCTGAGCCGCGAGTGCGGCCGCCCCATCCGGATCGCGATCACCGTCGACGATTCGGTCGGTGAGGCGCCCGCCCCCCAGGCACCTCCGCATCATCAGCAGCAGGCGCCGCGCTATCCGGGCCCGCAGCACGACGAGCCCCGGCAGAGCGACCCCTACGACACGTACGGGCACCGTTCCGGCTCCGACGACGGCCTGCCCACGGCCCGGCCGGCCTACCCCGAGTACCAGCAGCGCCCCGAGCCCGGCGCGTGGCCGCGTACCCAGGAGGACCTGTCGTGGCAGCAGCCGCGGCTCGGCGGCTTCCAGGACCGCGATCCCTATGCCTCCGCTCCGACGCGTCAGCCTCAGCACGACTACCGGTCGCCGCAGCCCCCCGAGAGCCGGCAGTACGAGCCCCGCCCGGAGCGCCGTGAGATGCCGGATCCGCAGGCACAGCGCCGCGGGGGCCCCTCCGGAGCTCCGGGACCGCTGGGCGCTCAGCCGGCGCCGGCTCCCGGCCCCGGCGAGCCGCACGCGCGCCTCAACCCCAAGTACCTCTTCGACACGTTCGTCATCGGCGCCTCCAACCGGTTCGCGCACGCCGCGGCGGTGGCGGTCGCCGAGGCCCCGGCCAAGGCCTACAACCCCCTGTTCATCTACGGGGAGTCGGGGCTCGGCAAGACGCACCTGCTGCACGCCATCGGGCACTACGCACGCAGCCTCTATCCGGGCACGCGCGTGCGGTACGTGAGCTCCGAGGAGTTCACCAACGAGTTCATCAACTCGATCCGGGACGGGAAGGGCGACACCTTCCGCAAGCGCTACCGGGACGTGGACATCCTCCTGGTCGACGACATCCAGTTCCTGGCGAGCAAGGAGTCGACGCAGGAGGAGTTCTTCCACACCTTCAACACCCTCCACAACGCCAACAAGCAGATCGTGCTGTCCTCGGACCGGCCGCCCAAGCAGCTGATGACGCTCGAGGACCGGCTGCGCAACCGCTTCGAGTGGGGTCTGACCACGGACGTCCAACCGCCGGAGCTGGAAACGCGTATCGCGATCCTGCGGAAGAAGGCCGTCCAGGAGCAGCTCAACGCCCCGCCGGAGGTCCTGGAGTTCATCGCCTCCCGCATCTCACGCAACATCCGGGAGCTCGAGGGCGCGCTGATCCGCGTGACGGCGTTCGCGTCGCTCAACCGGCAGCCGGTCGACCTCGGACTCACCGAGATCGTGCTGAAGGACCTGATCCCCGGCGGTGAGGACGCGGCCCCCGAGATCACCGCGAGCGCCATCATGGCGGCCACCGCGGACTACTTCGGACTCACGGTGGAGGACCTCTGCGGATCGTCCCGCAGCCGCGTGCTGGTGACGGCGCGACAGATCGCCATGTACCTGTGCAGGGAACTCACGGACCTCTCGCTGCCGAAGATCGGTGCCCAGTTCGGCGGCCGTGACCATACGACGGTGATGCACGCGGACCGGAAGATTCGCGCGCTGATGGCGGAGCGGCGCTCCATCTACAACCAGGTCACCGAGCTCACCAACCGCATCAAGAACGGCTGACAGAGCTTCCAGCGCACTCCTGAGGGCGCCCCGGGACACCGTCCCGGGGCGCCCTCGGTCGTTCCTCAGCCCCCTGTCGGTCGTTCCTCAGCCCCCTGCCGTGCGTGCCTCTGCCGCCGCCGTGTTCGAATTCGAGCCGGGGTCGAGCGGTTCTCCACAGATGGTGGAGGAACTCTCCGTCCACAACCTGGGGACTGCGAAGTTGTCCAGACCCCGTCCACAGGCGCACCGGCCCACAGCCCGTCGTCCCAGGTCAGTACCTTGGGGATTTGTGGCCAAGCGGGCTCCACAGACTGTGGACACAGAAAGCTTCCACAGGCCTTGATCGCCGTTGTCCACCGGCGGCCCACAGGCCACGGTGCGTTGCCCACAGCTTCTCCACACCCCTGTCCACTGTTCGGCAACGAAACACACCCGCTCACCGCGTCGAGTGAAAGCCGTCACACCAATGAGGTCGGTTGGCCTGTGGGGAACCTGGGTAAAGCTGGGGACGGCGCTGGGGAGAAGTGCCCCTCGGCTGTGCATCGGGTGTGCAGAACTTTCGCGTGTCCACAGAACGCCCGGGTTGTCCACGGGTGCCGCCCACAGGCGCAGTGGACAAAAAAGTGGCCCTGACCTGCATGGACGCCGTTATCCACGGTTTCCACAGCCCCTACTACTACTCCCACATAGAGTTACCGGGGAATTCGCTTCGAAGAGGGCCCTGTGCACAACTCGAGCCCGGGACGCCCCCTGCCTCTCGCAGCGACTTGACCCCGACCCGCACCGACTGTCGGCGCCGTACGTCAGACTGGTCTCCGGCATCAAGCCGACGAAGAAGGCCAGCAGGGCGAGCCAGCAACAGCAGGAGGCGGTTCCGGTGAAGATCCGGGTGGAGCGCGATGTACTCGCGGAGGCGGTGGCGTGGGTAGCTCGTAGCCTCCCGGCCCGTCCGCCGGCGCCCGTTCTCGCGGGCCTTCTGCTGAAAGCGGAGGACGGCGCCCTCAGCTTCTCGAGCTTCGACTACGAGGTCTCGGCGCGTGTCTCCGTGGAGGCCGAGGTGGACGAGGACGGCACCGTCCTGGTCTCCGGCCGGCTCCTCGCCGACATCTGCCGCGCCCTCCCCAACCGGCCGGTGGAGATTTCCACAGACGGTGTACGGGCGACCGTGGTCTGCGGATCCTCCCGGTTCACACTCCACACCCTGCCTGTGGAGGAGTACCCGGCACTGCCGCAGATGCCGACCGCGACCGGCACCGTGCCCGGCGAGGTCTTCGCCTCCGCCGCTGCACAGGTCGCCATCGCCGCCGGCCGTGACGACACCCTGCCGGTCCTGACCGGCGTGCGGATCGAGATCGAGGGCGACACCGTCACCCTGGCCTCCACCGACCGCTACCGCTTCGCGGTCCGCGAGTTCCTGTGGAAGCCCGAGAACCCGGAGGCGTCCGCGGTCGCCCTGGTGCCCGCCAAGACGCTTCTGGACACGGCCAAGGCCCTGACCAGCGGTGACACGGTCACTCTGGCGCTCTCCGGCTCCGGTGCCGGTGAGGGTCTGATCGGCTTCGAGGGTGCCGGACGCCGGACCACCACCCGCCTGCTCGAGGGCGACCTGCCCAAGTACCGGACCCTCTTCCCCACCGAGTTCAACTCGGTGGCCGTCATCGAGACCGCTCCGTTCGTCGAGGCCGTCAAGCGTGTGGCCCTCGTCGCCGAGCGGAACACCCCGGTGCGGCTGAGCTTCGAGCAGGGCGTGCTCATCCTGGAGGCCGGTTCCAGCGACGACGCACAGGCTGTGGAGCGTGTCGACGCGCAGCTCGAGGGCGACGACATCTCGATCGCCTTCAACCCGACCTTCTTGCTGGACGGTCTGAGCGCCATCGACTCGCCCGTCGCCCAGCTGTCGTTCACCACGTCCACCAAGCCCGCGCTTCTGAGCGGCAGGCCGGCCGTCGACGCGGAGGCGGACGAGGCGTACAAGTACCTGATCATGCCGGTGCGTCTGAGCGGCTGATCAGCGGCTTTTGAGCGCTGGACCCCACAGGTGTGCACCCGTGTCCGGGCGTAGGCTCGGACACGGGTAGGTACTTGCACACAACGATTGAGGAATCATCTGATGGAGCTCGGTCTCGTCGGTCTCGGCAAGATGGGCGGCAACATGCGCGAGCGCATTCGCCGCGCCGGCCACACCGTCATCGGGTACGACCGCAACCCCGACCTCGCTGATGTCCACAGCCTTGAGGAGCTTGTGGGCAAGCTCAAGGGACCCCGGGTCATCTGGGTCATGGTCCCGGCGGGTGCCGCCACGCAGTCCACGATCGACGAGCTCGCCGAGCTGCTCTCCCCGGGCGACGTTGTCGTCGACGGCGGCAACTCCCGCTGGACGGACGACGAGAAGCACGCGGTGGAGCTGGGCCTGAAGGAGATCGGCTTCGTCGACTGCGGTGTCTCCGGCGGCGTTTGGGGCCTGGAGAACGGCTACGCGCTGATGTACGGCGGCACAGCCGAGAACGTCGCCAAGGTGCAGCCGATCTTCGACGCCCTCAAGCCGGAAGGCGAGTTCGGCTCGGTGCACGCCGGCAAGGTCGGTGCCGGTCACTTCGCCAAGATGGTCCACAACGGCATCGAGTACGCGATGATGCAGGCCTACGCGGAGGGCTGGGAGCTCCTCGAGAAGGTCAACTCCGTCACCGACGTGCGCGAGGTCTTCCGCTCCTGGCAGGAGGGCACGGTCATCCGTTCCTGGCTGCTGGACCTCGCGGTCAACGCGCTGGACGAGGACGAGCACCTCGACGAGCTGCGCGGTTACGCACAGGACTCCGGCGAGGGCCGGTGGACCGTGGAAGCCGCGATCGACAACGCGGTCCCGCTGCCCGCGATCACCGCATCGCTGTTCGCCCGCTTCGCGTCCCGCCAGGACGACTCGCCGCAGATGAAGATGATCGCGGCGCTGCGCAACCAGTTCGGCGGCCACGCGGTGGAGAGCAAGAACTAGTCCACAGGCTGTGCACCACGCCGCACAGCCATGCCGGGGGAAGGTCGGCGCACACCATGCACGTCACGCATCTGTCGCTGGCCGACTTCCGCTCGTACGCCCGGGTCGAGGTCCCTCTCGATCCGGGCGTCACCGCTTTCGTGGGGGCGAACGGACAGGGCAAGACGAATCTCGTCGAGGCCGTCGGCTACCTCGCGACCCTGGCCAGCCACCGGGTCTCCTCCGATGCTCCGCTGGTGCGGATGGGGGCCGACCGGGCGGTGATCCGGGCGGCCGTGACCCAGGGGGAGCGCTCGCAGCTGGTCGAGCTGGAGCTGAACCCCGGCAGGGCCAATCGTGCCCGGATCAACAGATCCTCGCAGGTCAGGCCGCGTGACGTCCTGGGGATAGTGCGGACGGTCCTGTTCGCGCCGGAGGATCTGGCGCTGGTGAAGGGCGACCCGGGCGAGCGCCGGCGCTTCCTCGACGAGCAGGTGACCGCGCGTTCCCCGCGGATGGCGGGTGTGCGTTCCGACTACGAGCGTGTGCTGAAGCAGCGCAACACCCTGCTCAAGTCGGCGGCCATGGCGCGCCGCCACGGCGGACGGGGCATGGACCTGTCCACGCTCGACGTGTGGGACCAGCATCTGGCGCGGGCGGGTGCGGAGGTCCTCGCCCAGCGGCTGGACCTGATCGCCGCTCTGCAGCCGCTCGCCGACAAGGCGTACGAGGCGCTCGCCCCGGGAGGCGGTCCCGTCGCGCTGGAGTACCGTTCCTCCGCCGGTCCCACGGGCGAGGCGCACAACCGTGAGGAGCTGTACGAGCAGCTCATGGCCGCGCTGGCCGAGGTGCGCAAGCAGGAGGTCGAACGCGGCGTGACGCTGGTCGGCCCGCACCGTGACGAGCTGACCCTGAAGCTGGGGCAGCTGCCGGCCAAGGGGTACGCGAGCCACGGCGAGTCGTGGTCGTTCGCGCTGGCGCTGCGGCTGGCCTCGTACGACCTGCTGCGGGCCGAGGGCAACGAGCCGGTGCTGGTCCTCGACGACGTCTTCGCGGAACTGGACGCCCGGCGCCGGGAGCGGCTGGCCGAGATGGTCGCTCCGGGCGAGCAGGTGCTGGTGACCGCGGCCGTCGACGACGACGTGCCGGGAGTGCTGGCGGGCGCGCGGTTCACGGTTTCCGGCGGAACGGTGGAGCGGGTATGACCGGCGAGAACGCGGAGCGGCCGGCGGAGCCGAAAGCCCCCGACACCGCCGAGTCGTCCGGAGTGGACCTGGCCCGGGTGGCGCTGCGCGCCGCGAAGGAGCAGGCCAAGGCCCGCGGCGCGGCCGCACAGCAGAAGAAGCAGGCCCGGCGGGGCGGCGGTCTGCGGTCCGGGGCCAGGGCGGACGGGCGTGATCCGTTGCCGCTGGGCGCTGCGATCAACCGGCTGATCACCGAGCGGGGCTGGGAGGCGCCGGCCGCCGTGGGCGGTGTGATGGGCCGCTGGCCCCAGATCGTGGGTGAGGACCTGGCGAAGCACTGCGCACCGCTGCGGTACGACGAGGCCCCCGACGAGCGAGTGCTCACGGTCCAGTGCGACTCGACGGCGTGGGCGACGCAGCTGCGCCTGCTCGCCCCCCGCCTGGTGGCGCGCCTCAACGAGGACCTCGGCCCCGGCACCGTCCGCATGATCAAGGTGTTGGGGCCGGGGGGCCCGCAGCGCCGCTACGGCCCGCTGCGGGCGCCGGGCAGCACCGGCCCGGGCGACACGTACGGCTGAGGTTTCGCCGGGTGCGGATGCCGTATGGGACAGGAGGAACCGTTCGGTGCGAGTGAGGTGTCCCTCACGGTAGCGGGAGGTTGACAGCCCGAAGCGCTCAAAGCCCGTGTGAGCCTCTTGGAGCCCCTTCCCGGATATGGGGAGTCGGACGGTGACGGTTCAGGGCGGCACAGGCGGACTCAGCTACCGGCAAACCCCCATTAGTGTCTGCGATACCGGTAGACTGGTCTGCAGTCCCGCTTCTGTTGCGGGACACGTCGATTAGATGCCGAACGACGCAGCCGCTCCCCGCCAGCCGGAGGACGGCTCGTGCTGTGCCAGAAAGGGCGCTTCGTGGCCGATTCCGGCAACCCCAACGAGAACACACCGTCCACCCCTGCCGGTGGGAACGGCGAGGTCACCGCCTCGTACGACGCCAGCGCGATTACCGTCCTCGAGGGTCTGGACGCGGTCCGCAAGCGCCCCGGCATGTACATCGGCTCGACCGGTGAGCGCGGTCTGCACCACCTCGTCCAAGAGGTCGTCGACAACTCCGTCGACGAGGCCATGGCCGGCCACGCCGACAGCATCGACGTCACGATCCTCGCCGACGGCGGCGTACGCGTCGTCGACAACGGCCGTGGCATTCCGGTGGGCATCCACCCCGTCGAGAAGAAGCCGGCCGTCGAGGTCGTGCTCACGGTGCTGCACGCGGGCGGCAAGTTCGGCGGCGGCGGCTATGCCGTCTCCGGCGGTCTGCACGGCGTCGGTGTCTCCGTGGTGAACGCGCTGTCCTACAAGCTCGCCGTCGAGATCAGGACGGACGGCTACCGTTGGACGCAGGAGTACAAGTCGGGCGTCCCCACCGCGCCGCTGGAGCGGCACGAGGCCACCACCGAGACCGGCACCTCGGTCACGTTCTGGGCCGACGGCGACGTCTTCGAGACGACGGAGTACTCCTTCGAGACGCTGTCGCGCCGCTTCCAGGAGATGGCCTTCCTCAACAAGGGCCTGACCCTGACGCTCACGGACGAGCGGGAGTCGGCCAAGGCCACTGCCGGCGCCGAGACGGGCGAGGAGCCGGAGGACATCGCGGAGCCGGCGCGCACGGTCAAGTACCACTACGAGGGCGGCATCGTCGACTTCGTGAAGTACCTGAACTCCCGCAAGGGCGAGCTCATCCACCCCACGGTCATCGACATCGAGGCCGAGGACAAGGAGCGGATGCTCTCCGTCGAGATCGCGATGCAGTGGAACTCGCAGTACACCGAGGGCGTGTACTCCTTCGCGAACACCATCCACACGCATGAGGGCGGCACCCACGAAGAGGGCTTCCGCTCGGCGCTGACGGGCTTGGTGAACCGGTACGCGCGCGAGAAGAAGCTGCTGCGGGAGAAGGACGACAACCTTTCGGGCGAGGACATCCGCGAGGGCCTCACCTCGATCATCTCGGTCAAGCTCGGCGAGCCGCAGTTCGAGGGCCAGACGAAGACCAAGCTGGGCAACACCGAAGCGAAGACCTTTGTGCAGAAGGTCGTCCACGAGACCCTCACCGACTGGTTCGACCGCAACCCCAACGAGGCCGCGGACATCATCCGCAAGGGCATCCAGGCGCAGACGGCACGCGTCGCGGCCCGCAAGGCCCGAGACCTGACGCGCCGCAAGGGCCTGCTGGAGTCCGCCTCCCTGCCGGGCAAGCTGAGCGACTGCCAGTCCAACGACCCGACGAAGTGCGAGATCTTCATCGTCGAGGGTGACTCCGCCGGTGGCTCGGCGAAGTCCGGCCGCAACCCGATGTACCAGGCCATCCTGCCGATCCGGGGCAAGATCCTGAACGTCGAGAAGGCGCGGATCGACAAGATCCTCCAGAACACCGAGGTACAGGCGCTGATTTCGGCCTTCGGCACCGGTGTCCACGAGGACTTCGACATCGAGAAGCTCCGCTATCACAAGATCATCCTGATGGCGGACGCCGACGTCGACGGTCAGCACATCAACACGCTGCTGCTGACGTTCCTATTCCGCTTCATGCGGCCGCTGGTCGAGGCGGGTCACGTCTTCCTCTCGCGCCCGCCGCTCTACAAGATCAAGTGGGGCCGGGACGACTTCGAGTACGCCTACTCCGACCGTGAGCGCGACGCCCTGGTCGAGCTGGGCAAGCGGGGCGGCAAGCGGATCAAGGAGGACTCGATCCAGCGTTTCAAGGGTCTCGGCGAGATGAACGCCGAGGAACTGCGCATCACCACCATGGACCAGGACCACCGAGTGCTCGGCCAGGTCACGCTGGACGACGCGGCCCAGGCGGACGACCTGTTCTCCGTGCTGATGGGTGAGGACGTGGAGGCGCGGCGCTCGTTCATCCAGCGCAACGCCAAGGACGTTCGTTTCCTCGACATCTGAGTCGGTCTCAGCTGACCGCACGAAAGGACTGACGACCAGCAATGGCCGACGAGAACACCAAAGTGACACCCGAAGAGGAGCCCATCGTTCCGGGCGTGGGCATGCGTGTGGAGCCCGTGGGGCTCGAGACCGAGATGCAGCGCTCGTACCTCGACTACGCGATGTCCGTCATCGTCTCGCGTGCGCTGCCCGACGTACGGGACGGTCTGAAGCCCGTTCACCGGCGTGTGCTGTACGCGATGTACGACGGCGGCTACCGGCCCGAGAAGGGCTTCTACAAGTGCGCGCGCGTCGTCGGCGACGTCATGGGCACGTACCACCCGCACGGTGACTCCTCGATCTACGACGCCCTGGTGCGCCTCGCCCAGCCGTGGTCGATGCGCATGCCGCTGGTGGACTCCAACGGAAACTTCGGCTCTCCCGGCAACGACCCGGCTGCCGCCATGCGGTACACCGAGTGCAAGCTGATGCCGCTGTCCATGGAGATGCTCCGGGACATCGACGAGGAGACCGTCGACTTCCAGGACAACTACGACGGCCGCAACCAGGAGCCGACGGTTCTGCCGGCGCGCTTCCCGAACCTGCTGATCAACGGCAGTGCCGGTATCGCCGTCGGCATGGCCACCAACATCCCGCCGCACAACCTGCGCGAGGTCGCGGCCGGTGCCCAGTGGGCGCTGGAGCACCCCGAGGCTTCGCACGAGGAGCTGCTCGAGGCGCTGATCGAGCGGATCAAGGGCCCCGACTTCCCGACCGGCGCGCTGGTCGTGGGCCGCAAGGGCATCGAGGAGGCGTACCGCACCGGTCGCGGCTCCATCACGATGCGCGCGGTCGTCGAGGTCGAGGAGATTCAGAACCGTCAGTGCCTGGTGGTCACGGAGCTTCCGTACCAGACCAACCCGGACAACCTGGCGCAGAAGATCGCCGACCTGGTGAAGGACGGCAAGATCGGCGGCATCGCCGACGTCCGTGACGAGACCTCGTCGCGTACCGGTCAGCGCCTGGTGATCGTGCTGAAGCGCGACGCGGTCGCGAAGGTCGTGCTGAACAACCTCTACAAGCACACCGACCTGCAAACGAACTTCGGCGCCAACATGCTGGCGCTCGTCGACGGTGTGCCCCGCACCCTGTCGCTGGACGCGTTCATCCGCCACTGGGTGACGCACCAGATCGAGGTCATCGTCCGGCGCACCAAGTTCCGGCTGCGCAAGGCGGAGGAGCGCGCGCACATCCTGCGCGGTCTGCTCAAGGCGTTGGACGCGATCGACGAGGTCATCGCGCTGATCCGGCGCAGCGACACGGTCGACGTCGCGCGTGAGGGCCTGATGGGCCTGCTGGAGATCGACGAGATCCAGGCGAACGCCATCCTCGAGATGCAGCTGCGCCGGCTGGCCGCCCTGGAGCGTCAGAAGATCGTGCAGGAGCACGACGAGCTGCAGGCGAAGATCAACGAGTACAACGCGATCCTCGCCTCGCCCGAGAAGCAGCGCGGCATCGTCAGCGAGGAACTGGCGGCCCTGGTCGAGAAGTTCGGCGACGACCGTCGCTCCAAGCTGGTGCCCTTCGACGGTGACATGTCCATCGAGGATCTGATCGCCGAGGAGGACATCGTCGTCACGATCACCCGTGGCGGCTATGTGAAGCGCACGAAGACCGACGACTACCGCTCGCAGAAGCGCGGCGGCAAGGGCGTGCGGGGCACGAAGCTCAAGGAAGACGACATCGTCGACCACTTCTTCGTCTCCACCACCCACCACTGGCTGCTGTTCTTCACCAACAAGGGCCGGGTCTACCGCGCCAAGGCCTACGAGCTGCCGGACGCCGGCCGCGACGCGCGCGGCCAGCACGTCGCCAACCTGCTGGCCTTCCAGCCGGACGAGCAGATCGCCGAGATCCTGGCGATCCGCGACTACGAGGCCGTGCCGTACCTGGTGCTCGCGACCAAGGCCGGTCTGGTGAAGAAGACGCCTCTCAAGGACTACGACTCCCCGCGCTCGGGCGGCGTCATCGCGATCAACCTCCGGGAGACCGAGAGCGGCGCCGACGACGAACTGATCGGCGCGGAGCTGGTGTCCGCCGAGGACGATCTGCTGCTCATCAGCAAGAAGGCGCAGTCGATCCGGTTCACCGCGACCGACGAGGCGCTGCGCCCGATGGGACGAGCCACGTCCGGCGTCAAGGGCATGAGTTTCCGAGAGGGCGACGAACTGCTCTCGATGAATGTCGTCCGGGCCGGTACGTTCGTGTTCACCGCCACCGACGGCGGGTACGCGAAGCGGACCGCTGTCGACGAGTACCGCGTCCAGGGTCGCGGTGGCCTCGGTATCAAGGCCGCCAAGATCGTGGAGGACCGTGGCTCGCTCGTGGGCGCGCTGGTGGTCGAGGAGTCCGACGAGATCCTCGCCATCACGCTCGGGGGCGGTGTGATTCGCACGCGAGTCAGCGAAGTCAGGGAGACGGGCCGTGACACCATGGGCGTCCAACTGATCAACCTGGGCAAGCGCGATGCCGTCGTCGGCATCGCTCGTAACGCCGAGGCCGGTCGCGAGGCCGAAGAGGTCGAGGGGGCCGTTCCGGCCGACGCGACCGAAGAGGCCGGCGCGGAGACGGTTGAGGCGGCAGCCGAGGGCACAGAGCCCTCGGCAGGGGAGCACGAGGAGTAAAGCGTGAGTGGAGCCACGGGCGCCGGATCATCCGCATCCGGAGCGAACGGTGCCCGTGGCCCTGCCGCGGACTCCCAGGGGGCCACAGTGACGGACACCCGGGGGCACCAGCCCTCGTACGACATGTATGGCGGCGAGCAGCCTGCCCGGCAGCAGGCCGGGCAGCCGTACCACCCGCCGCAGGCCTATCCCTCGCCGGACGGCACACAGGGTGGTCAGCAGCGGCCCGGTCAGCAGGCAGGCGCCGCCGTGCGCCGGCCGCGCACAGGTGCCCGTACGACGCCGCGTACCCGCAAGGCGCGGCTGCGGGTGGCCAAGGCCGACCCGTGGTCGGTGATGAAGGTCAGTTTCCTGCTCTCCATCGCGCTGGGCGTGTGCACGGTGGTCGCGGCGGCCGTGCTGTGGATGGTCATGGACGCGATGGGCGTGTTCTCGACCGTCGGCGGCACGATCAGTGAGGCGACCGGCTCGAACGAGAGCAACGGCTTCGATCTCCAGTCGTTCCTGTCGCTGCCGCGGGTCCTCATCTTCACCTCGGTCATCGCGGTGATCGATGTGGTCCTGGCCACAGCTCTGGCGACGCTCGGAGCCTTCATCTACAACCTCTCCGCCGGTTTTGTGGGCGGTGTCGAGCTCACGCTCGCCGAGGACGAGTAGCGCCGCTGCGGGGTCCGCGGATTCCGATTTTGGCGCTGCACCGCGTGTGCGCTAATCTTCAGAGGTCAGCGCGCAGCGCGGCGGGGCTATAGCTCAGTTGGTTAGAGCGCATCCCTGATAAGGATGAGGCCACAGGTTCAAATCCTGTTAGCCCCACCAGTACAAAGACCCCCGACCGATTCCGGTCGGGGGTCTTTGTCATCTCCGGCCCGCCCGGCCCGCAGCGACGGCAGGCCCGAGCGGAGGGGTTCCGTCCGGCGGGACGCAGTGTCCCCGGCCCGAGTTGGGACGCGGCATGAGCGTGCGGCGGGCGAACGTAGGTCACCGATCGGTATCGGTCGGTGTGTATAGTCGGGCGCCAGAAGTCCTCATACGTCAAGGAAAGACGAGGTCGCGCGGTGAAGAAGCTTCTCCTGGTCGCACTGGCCGCCATCGGCGGGCTCCTCGTGTACCGCCAGATCCAGGCGGATCGCGCCGAGCAGGATCTGTGGACGGAGGCGACCGACTCCGTGCCCGCAGGTTCGGGTGTGTGAGACGCAGCGTTTCTTGGACATGAGCCCCGGTCGCGGAAGCGGCCGGGGCTTCGTGCTGCCCGGGGCGCTACTGCCCGGACCGGTCGGCGGTGGTCGGCGGCGCCGACAGCCACAGCCTGTTGCATCACCGTGACGCCATGCACATGAGTTCACTCCAGCAAATGAATGGCTTGCGAGAGCAAATTCTGGGGTCTCGGGGAGGGGCGCATGGTGACAGCACGACTGCGCCGCCGTGTGACGGTGGCGGCGAACAGGGGCACTGCTCGCCCTGGCGGCAGGAACACTGCCTGCCGCGGGGATGGCGGAGCAGGCGCGGGGTGGGGGCCCGGGTGGCACGGGCGCCGAGGGCGGACGGGGACGGCGGTCTGGTGACGGTCCTGACTCCTCCGGCTCCATGGCCGACGACGCGGCCGACGACGACGGCACGGGCCGCACGCGGACGGAGTCCACCCGGCCCGCCGTCACAACCGTCGTGGACGCCCTCCCCGACGGCCGTCCGACCGGGTTCCGCGTCTACGGCGCCGACCGACCGCTCCAAGGGCTGCGCCGACACGCGCCTGGCGCTGCCCGCGCAACCGCTGGACCGACCGGTATGAAGCAGGCCGTGGAGGCCGTGCAGCCCAAGGGCGACACTCCCATCGGTCTGTCACTGCACAGGGCAGCACAGGGCCTCCCCGCCTACAAGGTGCCGATCGGATGGGGGCCGGCAGCTCCGCCACGACACGACGCGAAGTTTGCCAACGAGCCGACGGTGGACGGCGCTTCCTCCGCGTGTACTGCGGCGCCACCCAGGCCCTCACCGCGGCCCGTGCGCCGGTCGGCGGCGGCACCGGTGAGTTCAGCCCGCAGACCGCCTGCAACGGCCACCCAGCGGCCCTCGAGAGAGGAACCGCGCCCGTCGCGTGGACGAACCGCCACGAGAGCCGCCCGTGCGTCGTGCCCGCGCACACCAAGGGCGGGCTCCGCATCGCCGTCACGCTCGGCGCGAAGCCGCGAAGCCGCGAAGCCGCGAAGCCGCGAAGGCCGCGAAGAACACGAGGATCGGCGTGGTGCTCCGGGTGACGTCCTGGGTGATGAACCGGCCGCGCCGCAGCACGGCGCCACCGTGCTGAGCGGCGACAGGGACGAGCAGGGCGACAAGCAGGCGGACAACAAGGGCGATTCACCGGCGCGCGGAAGCTGCCCGTCTCCGACGGCGGAGAGGGCTGCTGCGCGGGCGAAGGCCGATCGCCGGTCTGCTGGGCGGTATGTGGGCCGTTGGGTCCGAAACCGGCCGGGAGCGGGCCCAGTTGGTCGAAGATCTCGACGGGCTCTCCGTCCGGCGCCGGCTCGGGGAGCATCTCCACAGCGGCTGTGAGTGCCTTGCGCGCTCCGGTGGGGGTGCGGAACCGCACCTGCGGGTCCGGCTGCAACAGGCCTGCGAGCACCTGCCAGAGCGGCTCGGGGATGCCCTGCGGGGCGCCCGGCGTGCCGTGGTTGGCGAAGTGTTCGACCAAGGCCTGGGAGTCGGGCTTCTGGCCTGGAGCAGACAGAGGGCGACGAGGCCGACGGCGAAGAGGTCGGCGGTGAAGTCCGGCTCCGCGCCGAGCATCTGCTCCGGCGCGAAGTAACCGGGCGTTCCCACCACGTAGTTCGGCTCGGTCAGCCGGGGCTCACCTTGCGCATGGAGATCCCGAAGTCCGAGACCCTGAGGTGGGGCCGCCCTTTCCCGGTCGCCTCCATCAGGATGTTGGCCGGCCCTCACCCATGGTGCTGCGCCAGCTCCCCGTTCCTCATGGAGGCGACTGCCTCGCTCAGCTCTGGTGCGACTCGAAGTGGGTCACCGCGTCGGCGGTGCGCCCGGCACCGTACACCCGGAGGAACTCTGCCAGCTCCGGATGGGTCGGTGCGAGGGAGTCCGCGGCATCGATGATGTCCCCGGCCGCAGCGACGGAGCGGAGCAGGGACTGGATCTCACGCACCACGCGCCGGACCGTCGGTGCGCCCGAGGTGCCCGTCGACTGGTTGGTGCCGGTGAGGACGGAGCCGCCCTGCGACTTCTTGATCTCGTCCATCCGTGCGGTCGCCTCCACGGCGCTCACGCTGCCGTCCGCGACCTGGCCCGCCAACTCCTGGAGTGCCTGTACGCGTTGGACCACCGCGGGATTGCCGATCTTTGCGCGCTGGCCGCTCATCAGCTGGGACAGCATCGGAGCCGACAGCCCGAGCACGCCGGCGAGCCGGGCCTGATTGAGCCCGAGGTCGTCGATGAGGCGACGGAAGAGGGCGCCCAGGGGCTCCCCGTACCAGCTCCGCTGCAGTTCTCTGGCTCTTGCGGTTGTCTCCTGCTGCGCTGCGTCCATTGCGTCTCCCCATCGCTTCCCCAAGCGGCTTCGCTGCTGCGAACCTTGTGCTGCATCTTACGGAGCGTGTCCGATCACGGGGAGTCCAGTCGGAACCCCAATGTTTTTGCAGGATCACGGGGGTGACCCGGTACTCTGGTGCACGGCGGTTGCCGGGGAGGGTTCTCCTCGGCCGTCGTCGCCGTTCCGGGGCCTTAGCTCAGTTGGTAGAGCGCTGTCTTTGCATGGCAGATGTCAGGGGTTCGACTCCCCTAGGCTCCACAGTGTGAGAGGTCCCCTGACCGCCTTCGGTGGTCAGGGGACCTCTTCGCGTTTCCGGCGGCCTGGTCGACGCCCCGTCCGGCGGCGCGTTTTCCGGGGGCTGCACCATGCTGCACGAGCGGCTGCAGCAAGCTGACACTCTTTTCCCTACTGACGCTCCCGTCGCGCTGGCAGTCTTCTCGTACAGGCAAACGGGCCGGGAACAAAAACCCGGAAAGTCAGCAGGGGGAATCATGAAGAAGAACATCGCGATCCGCACGGCAGGCGCTTTCTTCCTCGTCATCGGTGGTCTTGCGATCGCCGCCGCTCCGGCCCAGGCGAATGAGACGCAGGGCGCTGCGGCTGACATTTCCTCCTCCATCACCTGGCAGACCCCGGCCCCGGTCGAAGGCTCCGGGTCCATCACCTGGCAGACCCCGGCTCCGGTCGAGGGCTCCGGGTCCATCACCTGGCAGATTCCGGCTCCGGCCTCCGTCCTCGATTCCATCACCTGGCAGTAAACCGGCCGCCGGCCGAGCGGGGGAATTCGAAGAAGTCCACGGAGAAAGCGCGAACGAGGAATCATGACAGTGATGCTGGAGGCCCCCGAACAGGCGGCCAAGCCCGGATACAAGCCGCGGGACCTGGACCGGTACCCGGCAGTGGACGCCCTGGTCGGGCGTCTGGGGCTCGGAGTCTTCGACCGTGACACGCTCACCGCCCCGGTCGGCCGCAACGACTGCTGGGCCGGCGTCACCGTCGACGGGCACCCCGTCTTCGTCAAGCGCCTGGTCGGCCCCGAGGACGACGTACGGGCCAGAATGCGCAGGCTGAAGGCGTTCGAGCAGTGCGCGGCGACGCTTCCGCTGGAGGCGCTGCGAGGTCCTCGGCTGCTCGGCTTCGACGAGGACAACGACCTCGTCGCCTTCGCCCTCGTGGAGGGAGCGCGCAACGGCGCCGAGCTGATGGTCGACGAGGACTTCGACGCCGGCCTGGCCCGCAGGATCGGCACGGCCATCGGTCTGCTGCACGAGGCTCGTCCCGCCGGGCACGAGGCATTCGACGACTCTCCGCCCACCCAGCCGTCCGTGCGACTGCTGCACGGAATACCGCTGCCGATGTTCGAGAATCTGAGCTTCGGTGAGGCGCAGGCATGGCGTCTCATGCAACAGGACACGGCATTGGTCCGCGGCGTGACGGAATTGCGTGCGGCGGAGAAGCTGGCGCCGAAGGTCCCGTCCCACTGTGATCTGCGCGTAGATCAATTCCTGATCAAGGGCGACGACTTCTATGTGACCGACTGGGAGGAGTTCCGTCTCGCGGATCCCGCCCGCGACGTCGGTTCCTTCGCGGGGGAATGGCTCTACCGCTCGGTGCTCGACATCGTGACCAACCGCGGTGACGCGACCACCTTTGAAGTCGAGCTGACCCACGACATCGTTCTCCGCCGTGGCGCGGAAAAACTGGAACGACTTCTTCCGTTCATCCGGGAGTTCTGGTCCGGATACCGAAAGGCCCGTCCCGAAATCGACTCGGGCCTGACCCAGCGGGCCACCGCCTTCGCCGGATGGCACCTGCTCGACCGGCTCATGGCCGGTTCCCAGCGCAGCGCACGCCTCTCCGGCATCGAGCGCGCCGCCGCCGGCATCGGCCGTGCGGCCCTGCTCGCCCCGCACAAGTTCGCGGCCACGCTTGGCTTCGAGGAACCCGAGGAGATCAGCAGATGACGGCGATCACCGTCGCCCCGGCACTGCCGGACCGGCTCGTCAGGGCCCTGAAGGACGTGCACGTCTCCGCGGACGGCACCGAGGCACGTCTCGGCACCCGCACGGTCACCTCGGACAATCCCCGGGAGATGCGCCGGCTGCTCGCCGAAGCGCTGTACGACGTGCTGCACGCCGGGCAGGACGTGGACAAGAAGGACCTGCCGCTCAACCTGCGCGACGAGGGCTTCGAGAAGGAACTCGCCGCCGTGGTCCCGCACCGGGGCACCACCACCCGGGTACGTGCCCTCGACGCGGGCGAGCACGCGCCTGCCGGCAGCGGACCGCTGCTCGTGGAACGGGACGGTGTCCGGGTCTGGGTTCCGCGCGACCAAGTGGTGGACGGCGATCCTGCCGTAGCCGGCAGCATCCTGACGCTGCGCGTCGCAGCACTGCGGCCCGCGCTGTCACCCGGCTTCTTCATGGTCGACGGCTCACGCCCGAGGCCTCGGGGCAACCGCACGCTGCGGGTGTACGTGCACGTCACAGCCGCCCACCACGCCGCGCCTGTGTGGGGACGCGTGCTCTCCCGCCTGGAGGGCGAGGGCGTGCCGTACCGCAGCAAGGCGCTCTCCGCCCGCGGGCTCTACCCGCGCCGCGACGCGCTGGTGGTCTATCTCACCGGAGACGCCGCCGATGCGGCCGGCGCCGTGGCCGACGCCGTGCGCGGAGCCGAGGGCGTGGGTGCGAAAACGTCGGTGTTCACGAGCGAGTTGGCGCCCGGAGTCTCCGTCGCCGAGGAACCGGACGACCCGAGGCCCGCGATGTCCGGCCTGAGCTTCGGCCAGCATCGCGCCACCGCCACGGCACATGCCTTGCTCGGCGCCGCGCGCGGCGAGGGCCCGCTTCCCTCCCTGCTCGCCGAGGCCCTGCGCGAGGCCGGCGCCGACCCCGCGGACCCGTACCGCAACCTGCCCCGCACCGTCTGAAGCCGTTCACGGCCCGACGGTCCGTGGAGACCCCTGCCGGGGCCGGCGCCCCCCGTCCCGGCTCCGGCAGGAAGAACCGTCCGAGGCGGACGGCCGAGGCGCACAGCCCGGTGGTCCGTGCGCGGTGGAGCCGCCCGATGCGCACCGCTCGTGGGCTCTGCTCCACTGCTCCACTGCTCCACCCATGTGCACCGCTCATCTGCACCGTCCGATGTCTGAGGCGGTTGCAGGGGGCGCCCCTGAGCGCCCTCTGTTTTCGGCTCAGCCTTCAACCGGGCCGGCCCACGTCGGCCCCGTCCCACAGGAGAGAAACATGCAGAAGAACACCGAGATCATGGACCTCATCGCCAACTACGACGCCTACGCGGACGTCGACGAGCTGAACGTCACCGCCGCCGCGGACGCCCCGGCCACCACGCCGGTCTGCGCCGCGAGCATCGCCAGCTCCACCTGGTGCGCCTCCGCCGCCTCGGCGATCTCCGGTGCCACGTACGAGGCCGGCTGCTGATCTCGACCCCGATCCACCGGGCGCGCACGCGCCCACATCTGACGAGTACCTGACACAGAAGGGCTTTCCCATGGACAAGACCGGTGCCATCACCGAGCTGATCGAGGGCTACGACTCGTACAGCGACGCCGAGGAGCTCAACTCCACCGCCGCTGCCGAGGCCCCCGCGACCAGCGCCCCCTGCGGTGCTGCCAGCGTCTCCTGGCTCGCCAGCCAGTTCACCGTGAAGACGTACAAGGAAGGCTGCTGATCATGGCCGAACTCGGGAAGACGGCCGCGATCAGCGAGCTCGTCGCCGGATACGACACCTACAGCGAGGCGGGCGAGCTCGTCGCAGAGGCGGCGGCGGACGCTCCGGCGTCCACCCCGGCCTGCGCCGCGGCGACCATCTCCTGGCTGGGCAGCCAGCTCACGGTGAAGACGTACAAGGACGGCTGCTGAGCGGGCGGCACCAGCCGGGCGTCCGGGCGTGGCACCGCCGCACCAGCGGCGGTCCCCGCCCGGCCCCCGCCCGGCACCCCCTCACCGGCACGGATGCGCCCTCGGGCGAGAAAGGCACCACACCGTCATGTCTGCCACCACCGCAGAACGCACCGAGGGCACGACCGGGGAAGACGAACTCCGGCTCGCCCAGGAACGCGCCCAGGAACTGATGCAGATGGCCGACATCCTGCGTCCGGCCGCCATCCGCACCGCGGCCACCCTGAGCCTGGTCGATCACATCGACGCCGGCGCCACCGGCACGGCCGAGCTGGCGGAGCTGACGGACACCCGCCCCGACCTGCTCGACATGCTGCTGCGCCACCTGGTGCGGCTGGGCATCCTCGACAGGGACGAGCACGGCCGCTACTCGGTCACCGGCCTCGGCGCCCCGCTGCGCGGCTCCGACCCCGCCGGGGTGCGGCAGCACCTCAGCATGGACGGGCTGTTCGGCCGTACCGACCTGGCCCTGATCAACATCCTGCACACCGTGCGGACCGGCGAGCCCGCCCACGCCTCGGTCTTCGGACAGGGCTACTGGGAGACCGTCAACGAGGACCCGCGGTTCGCGGACGCCTTCCGGCAGGAGGGGCCCCAGCAGCTGGGCTGGGGCGCCGAGTTGATCCACGAGGCGTACGACTGGTCCGGCGTCGGGTCCGTCACGGACGTCGGCGGCAACAACGGCACCCTCCTCATCGAGCTCGCCCTGCGCAACCCGCACCTTCGCGGACGGGTGCTCGACCTCAAGAACGCCGCCGAGGTCGCAGCCCTGCGCTTCGAGGAGAGCGGTCTCGGCGACCGGCTCACCGCCGAGACGGGCAGCTTCTTCGATCCGATCACCCCCGGCTCCGACGTCTACCTGCTCTCCGCGATCCTCGCGGACTGGGACGACGAGCAGGCCGTCGCGATCCTGCGCAGCGTCGCCGAGGCGGCAGGCGCCGACGGCAGGGTTCTGGTCGCCGACGTCAACATCCCGGTGGAGGCCGACGGCCCGGCCACGGCCGGCACCGAGCTCTACATCCGGGCCGTGATGCCGCGCCCCGTGCGCACCGTCACCGAGATCAAGGCGCTGGCCGCGGCGGCCGGCCTCGAACCGTCCTGGGAGGGCCCCGCCACCGCGGTCCGCTCCCTGCTGGAGTTCCGCAATGCTTGAGTTCCACGCACTGCACAAGGCCTTCGACGAACGACAGGTACTGCGCGGGCTGACGTTCACCGTCCGGCCCGGGGAACTCTTCGGTTTCTGCGGGGCGAACGGCGCCGGCAAGACCACCGCGATGCGCATCGCTCTCGGTGTGCTGCAGGCGGACCGTGGCGAGGTCCGCCTGAACGGAAAGACGGTGGACGCCGCCTCACGGGCCCGTATCGGCTACATGCCGGAGGAGCGGGGTCTGTACGCGAAGATGACGCCGCGCGACCAGCTGGTGCACTTCGCGGTCCTCAGCGGCGTGGACCGTACGACCGCCCGCCGTCGCGCCGAGGAGTGGATGGAGCGGCTCAAGGTCGTCGCCGGTCCCAAGGACGCGCTGGAGAAGCTGTCGCTCGGCAACCAGCAGAAGGTCCAGCTCATCGCCTCCCTCATCCATGAGCCGGACGTCCTCGTCCTGGACGAGCCCTTCTCCGGACTGGACCCGGTGGCCGTCGACGCGATGGCCGACGCCCTCGTCGACTTCTCCCGTCGCGGTGTCCCCGTCGTCTTCTCCAGCCACCAGCTCGATCTTGTGGAGAGGCTGTGCGACCGGGTCGGGATCGTCAGGGACGGCGCTCTGGTCGCCGAGGGCACCGTCGGCGAGCTGCGCGACGGAGCCGGGCGCGGCCCGCTCGAGGTCGAACTGAGCGACGCGAGCGCCGACTGGACCGACGGGCTGAACCGGATCGACGGTGTCGAGGTCCTTCAGACGGAAGGCCGCACGGTCCTGCTGCGGGTCGACGACGACGTGCCCGCCGGACGGATCCTTGCCGTGGCCCAAGCCGCGGGCGAGATCGAGCACTTCGGCCGCCGCAGGCCGGCGCTCTCCGACATCTTCCGCGAATCAGTGGGGGGCTGACCCCCATGGCACCCCAGACGATGAAACGCGACGAACCCATGGCACAGCAGACGGAAAAAGGGGCCGCACCCCAGCAGGCACCCGACCGGGAAACGGAACCACGCCGCATACGCGACAGTGCGCTCGTGCTCGCGATCGCCCGCCGCGAACTCACCCAGCAACTGACCAACAAGGCTTTCTGGATGTCGGTCGCGATCACCGCGATCATGATGGCCGTCACCTTCGGCGCCACGAGCTACTTCCAGGGCAGCGGCGGTGAACGCCTCACCGTCGTCCTCACCGGTCAGCAGAACTCGCTCGCCCCGGCGCTGCGCCCCCATGCCGAGGTGTCCACCGCCGCCGACGCGGCGGCCGCCCGGGCGGCAGTCGACGCCGGCAGGGCGGACGCCGCCGTGCTCGACGGCCCCGAGGGCATCGTCGTCCAGCGTGAACTGCCCGAGGAACTGGGCAGATTGCTGCAGGAGGCGCACCGTGCCGTTGTCCTCGACGCCTCGCTGCGCCGGCACGGGCTGAGCGAGGCAGAGGCCGCGCAGGCCGCCGCGGTGCCGCCGCTCCCCACCACCACGCTCGATCCCGACGCCGTGCGTACGCTCCAGCGCACCACCACCGCTGCGACCGCCGTCTTCATCCTCTTCATGCTGATGCTGGTCTCCGGGCTCGCTGTCGCGCAGGGTGTCGCGGAGGAGAAGTCCAGCCGGATCGCCGAAGTGCTGTTGGCCAAGGTCCGGGCACGCCATCTGCTGGCCGGGAAGATCATCGGTCTCGGCGCATCGGCCCTGGTCCAGATCCTGGTGCTGGCCACCGCCTGCCTGGGTGCCGCTGTCGCCTTCGGTCTCTTCGAGGCGCCGGCGGACGCCGTCGGAGCGGGGCTGAACGTGCTGCTCTGGTTCATCCCCGGCTATGTCCTCTTCGTGACCCTCTACGCGGTGGCCGGCTCGCTGGTCTCCCGCCCGGAGGACGTCAACCACGTCGTCGGCCCGGTCAACGGCTTCCAGATGCTCGGCCTGCTCGGGCCGGGACTTGCCCTCGCCGGATCGACCGACTCCGCCACCGTCGAGATCCTCTCGCTGGTCCCGGGCGTCTCCTGGGCGGCGATGCCCGTCCGCATGGCGTACGAGGACGTGCCTTGGTGGCAGATCGGCACTGCCTTCGCGCTGACCCTCGTCACCGCGGCCGTACTGATCCGGATCGGGGGCCGCATCTATGCCGGAGGGCTGCTGCAGCACGGCGGGATCGTCAAGGTGAAGGACGCCCTGCGCGGCGCCCGGCTCTGAGGTCCCCAGATGGCCGCGACACCCGACCACCGTACCGATCAGAGGAGTTGGACTGCGATGAAGCACACCGCCGGGCCCGGGGCGGACCCCGAGGCCGAACTGAAGGTGATGCGGGAGCTCGCCCGCGGCAACGGACTGCAACTGGCAGCCGTGGGACTGCTCGCCCTCGTCTCCACCGGTGCGACCCTGGCCCTGCCACTGGTCGTCGGCAAGCTGCTGGGCGCGATCCAGAGCGGCGAAGGCCTCGCCATGTGGGCCGGCGTGATGGTGGCGGCCGGGTTCGGTTCCGCTGCCGCAGGAGCCCTCGCGTCGTTCCTGCTCGGACGGATGGGCCAGCAGCTCATCTGCCGACTGCGGGTTCGGACCATGCGCCACTCGCTCGGTCTGCGTCTCGGTGATGCGCGGCGTGAGGGCAGCGGCAACCTGGTGGCCCGGCTGACCTCGGACGCCGCCCGGATCAAGAATCTGATCGACATCGGTCCCGTGCAGTTGCCCATGGCCGGCATCACCGTCCTGGGCACACTGATCGTCATGGGGCTGCTCGACTGGGTCCTGCTGCTCATCACGGTCGGCGCGTTCCTGGTCGCCGTCGGCATCATCACGCTGGTCGTCAAAGGTCTGCGCCGGAAGTACGCCTCCGTGGGCGAGGAGGTCGGCACGCTCGCCCAGAGCTTCGTGGCAGCCCTCGAGTCGCTGACCGTCATCAAGGCCTACCGTGCGGAGGAATCCGTGTCCGCGTCCCTGGCGGACCGCGCCCGGCGGGTGGCGAAGCTGGAGACCGATGCGGCGCGCATGGAGTCCCTGATGGTGCCGGTGATCAATCTGGGGCAGCAGATCGCCCTGGTCGCGGTCGTCGTCGGCGGCGGTGCCCGGATGCTCGACGGCCACCTCGTGCTCGCGGACTTCGTCGCCTTCCTGCTCTATCTGCTGCAACTCACCGCCCCTCTGATCATGGCTGCTTCCGGTGTCAGCGGGATCCAGCTCGGACTGGTGGCCCGTAAGCGCTTCGAGGACGTGTTCGCCCTGCCGGCCGAGGAGGGCACGTACGGCTCGGCCGCGCCGGCCATCGCCCCGTCCGTGGCCTCCCCGGCGGTCCCGGCCGTTCGTTTCGACGATGTCGTCTTCGGATACGAACCAGAGCGCCCGGTGCTCCGCGGTGCCCGCTTCACTGTCCCCGGCCGTGGCCTGACGGCCGTCGTGGGACTCTCCGGCTCGGGCAAGACCACGGTCCTGTCCCTCATCGAGCGCTTCATGGAGCCCGACAGCGGCCGCATCGAGGTGCACGGCAAGGAGCTCACGGACTGGTCCCCGGCCGACTTGCGCAGCCGTATCGCCTACGTCGACCAGGCGTCGACCCTGCTTCAGGAGTCCGTACGGGCCAACCTCGTCCTCGGGCGCAGGCGCCCCGCCGACGACAAGACTCTGTACTCCGTACTGGACCGGGTCGGTCTGGCAGAGGACATCCGTTCGCTCCCCGACGGCCTGGACACCGTGCTCGACGGCGGGACCGGTCTGTCCGGCGGTCAGCGCCAGCGGCTGGCGCTCGCCCGCGCCGTCCTGGCCGACGCGGATCTGGTGCTTCTCGACGAACCCACGTCACACCTGGACAGCGTCAACGAGCAGCGGCTGCGGCTGGCCGTCGACCGACTGGCCGCCGAACGCGCCGTGGTCGTCGTCGCGCACCGGATCTCCACCATCCAGCACGCCGACCACGTGATCGTCATGGACCGGGGGGCCGTCACCGACGAAGGAGGGCACGCCGCACTCGTGGACCGTTGCCCCGCCTACGCGGAGCTGGTCGCCGGCCAGTCCCTCGGTGCCGACTTCCGCGCTCCGGTCGCCGCCTGACTGTCCCCTCTGCTTCCACGGCCTGACGTCCGGATGTTTCACGTGGAACAAGCGATCGGGCCCTCTGCACCCCGCCATGTTTCACGTGAAACACGATCCGGCTGTCATCGCCCCACCACCGCCTCCAGGAGTTCCCATGTCCGGCCCCGCCGCCTCCGAAGCCTCGCCCCGCTACTCGGTGCTGATGCCCTTCACCCCGTCACGTCCGGAACAGGCGCTGCCCTACGCGGCCCTGACCCAGTGGACCGGAGCGCACCGCCTGTGGCAGGGCCAGTCCTCGGTCGGTGAGCCCCACCAGACGTTCGCCTACATGGCTGCTTCCGGGTTCCGGGTCGCGGCCGGTACCGGGGTCACCGTCATGCCGCTTCGTCACCCCTACGAAGCGGCGCTGCAGGCCCAGTCATTGGCCGTCACCATGAACCATCCGGTGGTGGCGGGCTTCGGTCCCGGTGCCGGCATCCTGCAGAAGAACCTGCTCGGTGCCCCCTACCGCAGTCAGCTCGGCGCCTGCCGTGAGTACGCCACCGCCGTGCGCGGGCTGCTGGACGGCGAGGCCGTCGACATGGACGGGGAGTTCTTCCGCGTGCGCGGTCAGCTTCCGCCGCAGCCGAGGCCCGCCGTCGAGGTGGGTCTGGGCGTGCTGCGGCCGGGCATGGCCCGGCTCACCGGAGAGGTCGCAGACGTCGCCATTACCTGGCTGACACCCGCCTCCTACCTACGCGACGTCGTCGTGCCGGCGCTCGCCGAGGGTGCCGCGGCGGCCGGCCGCAGTCGGCCACGCCTGGTTGCCATGGTGCCGGTGGCGTTGGCGGCGGACGGCCGTGAGCCCACGGATGTGGCGCTCGCCAGTAATTCCGCACACATGTCGCTGCCGCACTACCGGGACATGCTGCGGCGCTCCGGCATCGATGTGGACATGCAGGCCGACCCTGTGGGCAGCGCCAAGGCCCTGATCGAGGGTGGGGCCTTCGTCCACGGCGGACCGCAGGACATCGCGGAGGCGTTCGCCGAGTACCACCGGGCGGGTGTCGACGAGATCGTCCTCAACGTCTCCGGCGTCTTCGCCACCACGGGGACCCGGGCGGCCCTGAAGGAACTCGAAACACTCCTGCGTGAGGTGCTCTCATGACCCAAGCCCCGCCCCCTGCTCCGGTCTCCGTCCCCACTCGCCTCTCCACCCCGTCCCCAGCCTCGACCGCCCCGGCCGGCGTGCCCGATGTGCCAGGGCTCGGTGTGGAACGGCTCCTTCTGGTGAGCACCGGCTCCGCCTACGCCACGAGCCTGCCGTTCTGGCTCGACTGGTTGCGGGCCTCCTACTCCGGTCTGGAGGTGTCCGTCGTCCTCACCGGGAGTGCCCGCCGGTTCGTGACCCGGCAGGCACTGGCCCACAGGGTGGGCGGCGACGTCCTCTTCGACGAGTGGCCCGAGGACGAGGTGCACGCCCGGCATGTGAGCCTCGCCGAATGGGCCCAGGCCCTTGTCATCTACCCGGCGACGCTGCACTACACCGCCCGGCTGGCCCTCGGTCTCGCCGACAGCCCCTCTCTGCTGGCGGCCCAGTGCACCCGCGCTCCCATCGCGGTGGCGCCGGCCCTGCCGCCCGGCGGGCTGGACAGTCCTGCCTTCCGTGAGCACTGGGCGACGCTCACGGCCCGCCCCAACGTCGTGATGGTGCCGCCGGAACAGGGCCGCAGTCTGACGACCGGCCGCATGGAGGCCTGGGTCCCGCCGACCCTTCCCGAGGTGATCGAACGGCTCGAGGGGCGGCGCGGCGAACTCGCCCGAACCGAACGCGTCCACCCGGACAGGAAGGCACTGCTGTGACGATCTCTCCCCCCGAACGGAACGCCGTGACCCGGTACGGAACGGGTCTGCTGCACACCGAGGTTCGTGCCCTGCCCGGTGGCCTGTTCCAGTGGCGCAGGACCCCGGGGCCGTACGCCCCCGCCCCGTTCGTCCCTGTGCCGCGCACGCCGCCCGTCCCGGCGGCGCCGGGTGCGCATGCGGTCTTCGGCGCCGCCGACGGCGCGGGCCGGACCTACCACGTCGACGGGGAGCACTCCGTTGCGTATCTGATCCTCACCGGTGGGCCGGGAGCGGTCCCGTCGCAGGCCCTGCACGATCTCGGGACGACCCTGCGGGCGCTGCACGATGTGCCGCCGCCCCCGTCCACCCGTGCACACGGTTCGCGAGGACTCGACCGGTTGGACAGCTGGCTCACCGGCCGCGCCCCCGCCCCCCGAGCGGCACAGGCGGCCGAGCAGATGCGCAAGGCGCTCGGAGACGCGGCCTGGACGACGGTGCGGGCCTGGTACGAGCGGGCCGTCACGGACACACCGACGGTGCTGTCACACGGTGCCGCCGGCCTCGGTTCGCTGATCGCCGGCCCGGACGGCTCTGCGACGCTGCTGGCCGGGGAGGACCTGAGCGTCCTGCCCTGGTATCTGGACCTCGGCTGGGTGATCGGTGAACTCGTTGAACTCAAGTGGCAGTTGGGAGGCGATCCGGTCGCCTGGCAGGCCCACATCGACGCCCTCTCCAAGGGCTACGGCCGCGACCTCGGCGCCGACTGGCAGTGGCTTGCGGTCCTGCGCATCCTGCTGCACGTCCACGACATCGCGGCCTATCTCGACGAGCCGGTGGACAGCTTCCAGCAGTACGCCGACTTCCTCCGCTTCCTCATTGGCCTGCGGGGAGCCGTGACATGACGTCGTCCCCGACGGCCGTCTTCGGCCTCGAACGTTTCACGCTGCCCAACGGGCTGCGCGTAATGCTGCAGCACCAGCCCGGGATCCCCCGTGCCGCGGTCTCCGTGCACTACGGCGTCGGCTTCCGCTCGGAACCGCGAGGGCGCGAAGGCTTCGCCCATCTGTTCGAGCATTTGATGTTCCGCGGCAGCGCCAGCCTCCCCGGCGGCCGGTTCTACGACCATGTGCACCGGCTCGGCAGCCGCGCCAACGGCACCACGCACCAGGACTACACGGACTACTTCCAAGTCGCGCCGGCCGAGGCGCTGGAACAGGCGTTGTTCGCGGAAGCCGATCGCATGCGGGCGCCACGGTTCACCGAGCACCACCTGGCCGAGCAACTGGCCGGCGTCGCGGACGAGATCCGCGGGGCGACCACGGACCGCCCTTACGGCGGTTTCCCCTGGCCGCTGCTTCCCGGGGTGCTCTTCGACCGCCATGCCAATGCCCACGACGGCTACGGCGATCCCCGCACGCTTGCCCGGACCACGATTCAGGACTGCGAGGAGTTCTTCGCGGCGCACTACGCACCGGGCAACGCCGTCCTCACAGTCGTCGGTGCTGCCGAGCCCGATGCGACCCGTGCGCTGATCGAGCGCCACTTCGCCGGCATCCCCGCCCGCACTCACGTACCCACCCCCGCGCTCCACGAGCCACTGCCCACGGCCGACCGCTGGATGCGGTACCAGGAGCCAGGAGTTCCCGCGACCGTGGTGGCCCTGGGCTACCGGCTTCCCGATCCGCAGGCCGACCTGCGGGGTTACCTCGCCCACGCGGTGCTCGCGGGTCTGCTGGACCGGCACGGCGCGACCGCCCTCGGCGTACCTTCGGCCGCTGCGAGCTGCGGCTTCTTCGGGCCGCTCGACGCCAGGGACCCGGACCCGCTGGTGGTGACGGCCGTCCTGCCGCCGGGGAGAAGCCTCGAAGACGTGGTGCACGCCCTCACGGAACGCTGGCGGTCCTGGGCCGCCGACCCCGGCCTGACGGCCGCCGTCGCCCGTGGGGCGCACCGGATGGCGGTGGAGCACGAGCGGGCTCACGGGGACATCGAGACCCGGTCGAGGGCTCTCGGCCGGCTGGAGACGCTGTTCGGCCGTGCCGAACTGCTCGACGAACTCCCCGCGCTCCTGCGCGCGGTGGCTGCCGAAGAGGTGGCTGCGGCGGCCGAGTCCCTCGCACGTCAGCCCAAGGCGGTCCTGGCCCTCGAGCCGGGTCCCGTACGTACTCGTCCTGAGCCCTCCCCCACCCAGAGGTCCGCCCACGACGTGTACGGCTCGCGGCCGGCGGCCGCCGGGCCGTTTCCCCGCCCCGGCGCCCTGCCGGTCCCGGGACCGGGCGTCCCCCTTGCTCCCGGGCACCTCCCCACCCGAGACGTGGAGCTGCCCGGAGGCGTCCGCGTGGTCACGCTTGCCGACCGGCGCTCGCCGCTGGTGGAGCTGCGCTGGCGGGTACCGCTCGGACCGGCCGGCTGGCGGAACCCCGCCGCCGCCCGGGCGGGGCTGGTCTCCCGGGCCCGTCGGACACGCGCCGCCATGCGGGTCGAAGACCTGGGCGGCGCTCTGACGCTGGCCGTCGATGGCGAATGGGCCGACGTGTCGGGTCACGTCCCGTCCGTCCGGACGGCCGAGTGGCTCGCGGTGCTGGCGGACCTCGCCCCCGCGGTGCTCTCCGAGCACCCTGAGCCGGACGAGGGCGGCCCCCGCCCGGAGGAGGCTCTGGAGCAACGCGTACGGACACACTTCCTGCCGTACGCAGCCGTCACCGCCGGCACTCTGGTCGCCGTCGGTGACCTGGACCCGGACGCGCTTGTCGTGCAGGCAGGTACCGCGCTCGCGCCGTGGAACGCGGCTCGGGCCGGGGTCTTTGACCAGGCCCCGGGCCGGGCATCGGTCCTGGCGGCCGGTGCCGAGGCGCCGCTCGAGCTGCACGCCGCCGACGGCGCGCACGTACGGCTCCTGCTGTCTGTCGCGGAACGGCCCGTCACCGGAGCGGCCGACGAGGCCGCGCGGTTCCTGGCCACCGCGGCGATGGGCGGGTTCTTCGGCGGGAGGCTGGCCGACCGGTTCGCGGACCGCACAGTCGCCGGCTTCGAGATGTACACGGGACGGGACACGGTCTGTGGCGTACCGCGTGCGTTCCTGCGTGGCCGGGTGCCCGCGGACGCGGTGGACGAGGCGTGGTCCGGTGTCCGTGCCGAGGCCGGCCGGCTGGCGGCGGAGCCCTTCACGGAGGAGGAGCTCCGACCGGTGCGGGACTACTGCGCCGCCCAGTTGCTCGCCGCGTTCGACTCGCCGGCAGCCCGTGCGGACCTGCTGCGGCGCACCGTGTCTACCGGAGGCGACGCAGAACTGCCGCTCCGGCTACCGGATTTGCTCCGCACTGTCCCCGCGCACGAGGTGTCCCGAGCCGCCGGCCGGTTGTTCCGGCCGCAGGCCGACCTGGTCGTCGCACTCTGAGGCGGACGACGGAAGGCGCCGCCGGACCCATGGGCCCGGCGGCGCCGGAGAGCGGAAATCGTGGAGTCAGGAGTGAGCGGGGGGACGTGTGACGGCGCGGTCCGCCTGCCGGCCCAGGACCACGGTCAGCACAAGAGCGACCAGACCTGCCGCGCTCGCCGCGCCGGTGAGGTCGGTGCCCAGGCCGAGGCCGAGGCCTACGGCCGTGACCAGGCCCAGGAGGACGAGATACAGGCCGAAGAGGTTGCGCGAACCGTTCGCGGAGAGGGCCGTCGTGGAGGCGGTGCCCTTGCTTCGGGACGCCGCCCAGGTCAGCAGGGAGGGGGCGAGCACGGCTCCGACGATCGGCCCGGCGGGCACGAGGCTGCCGCCGATGTCGATGCAGACGAAGGCGACGGCGAGCGACGCGCCGAGCCCGGGGTAGTACCAGCCGGGGCTCCTGCGCGAGGAAGCGCCCGGGCGGCCTTCACCGGTGCCGTGTGGGGGGTGCACTGATTCGTTTGCCATGCACAGAAAGCTAGTTGGGCCGACACCCGGCAGACAGCCGCAAAGGCTGCAGGATGATGGCCCGCCGCTGCAGCATGCTGCCAGCGGTGGAGCCGACCTGCGGCTTCCCGGGGTGCCAGGCTCATCGTGAATCCCCCACGCACGGGCGGGGGGACACGGACGACGGGGGAGACGACGGCTCATGCGAGCTTTACCGGGAGGAATCCATGACAGACGACGGGCTGACCGAAGCCCCGCCGGACACGGCTGAACACCTGTGGTTCACGGTGGTGCGGACCACCGGACACGCCGCCCCGGGGCAGACCACCGCGATCCGGTTGATCGGGTTGCTGCCTCCCGACTGGGAGTGCGTATCGGTGGTCGGCAACGACGAGATCAAGCTGGGCATCCCCCGTGCCTCGGTCCCCGGCTCGCCGGGTGAGCTGCGGGAGCGCCTCGAGCAGGTGGTGATGGACAGCGCCCTGGCCGGCTGGAGCATCGGGCCCCCCTGACGCCGGGCCCAAGGGCGGGCGGCCCCGCCACCCGCCACTCGGCACCCGCTATCCCGTCCCACCGGCCTGCCGGGTGAAACCCGCGCCGACCGGCCTGCCGGATGACGGCCCCGGCCGGGCCGGTCCATGCCGGTCCATCCCTCAGACCCAGCCACGCTCCCTGGCCAGCAGTGCGGCCTGAGCACGGCTGCCGGCCCCAAGGATGCGGAGCAGGTCGGCGATATGGCGCCGGTACGTCCGCACGGAGATCTTCAGCTCCCGCGCGCCGACCTCGTCCTTCTCGACCCGGCACATGGACTCCAGCACCTGCCGCTCCGTTTCGGAGAGACCGCCGCTGGTGGCGTCGGTCGGTTCGGTGAGTTCGTCCAGGGGCACGGACTGGTCCCAGATCTTCTCGAACAGCGCAAGGATGTTGGCGACGAGCCCGGTCTCCCGGGCCATCAGCGCACCCCGTGCCGTGTCGGAGGGGTCCAGGGGGACGAGCGCCGTGCGCCGGTCGAAGACGATGATGCGCTCGGTCACCTCCTCGGTCACCCGGATCTCGGCACCATGCGCGGCGATCTCCCGCAAATAGGCGAGGGTCGGAGGGTCGTTGAGGGCTTCCTTGATGACGATGTTCCTGATGCGCAGCCCCCGGCGCAGACACCGCAGATCCAGCGGGCGCGAGTGCGCGATGCTGTCGGCGGTCAGCGCGGTGTACGGATCGACGGACAGCACCTCCTCGCGGGCGAAGAAGGCGAGGTCGTCGAGGCGGTTGCGGATCTGGGGGATGCTCTCCATCCGCTCCACGCTCTGCGCAGGGAGCGTGTCCAGCCCCTGCTCGGCACAGAGCGACGCAGTCAAGTGGCGTGCCTGGGTGACGGCTTGCAGCTGCTGGTGCAGTTCGCGCAGTCGCAGATCGGTCAGTTGGTCGACGGCGGTCGCCGGATCCGCCGGCGACAGAACCGGCCCGCCCTCTTCCTCCGCGGCCCTCAGCAACCGCAGTTCGCGCAGCCGTTCCATGGCCGTGGCCGCGGACTCGACCGAGGTGTGGAAGAGAAGGTGGATCTCGTCCGCGGAAGTTCCGGGGTTGCGCAGGAAGTGCCGGTAGATCGACTCCTCCAGTGCGGAGATCCCCAGGACGGACAGTTCGTTGACGGTCAAATCTCGCTCCCCGGTTTTCTGCCGGTGTGCCTGGTCATCGGCGCACACGGCGACGGAGCTGATCGTAATGGGATAGCAAAGTACGCACACGGCCCCCTGTAACTGTGTGAGCGGGCGCTGTCGAATCGGGCGCCTTCGCCTCGACTCCTCCCCTGCGCTGCGCCGTCACGGGGGTTCAGGCCGGGCGCAGTGCGTCGGCGCGCGGGTGCGACACGGCGGCGACGTCCGGGGCGGGCCCCCCTTCCAGCGGCCTTGACCTGCGTATTCGCCGCTGGAGGAGGAGCAGGAACGGGCGCTGGACGCGGGAGGGCGTATGCGCAACTCGGGGCTTTGGGGCCGGGGGTTGGCCCATCCGGGTGGTGTTCATCAGAAGAACTGCGCAGCGGCGGCGTCGCTCCCCCACTTCTCGAAATGCGTACACATCATGAGGAAGGTATGTAAAGCGCTCAACCCGAAAGTGAGGGGTCATGGCCGCCTTCAAGGTCAAAAATCTGTGGACCGCGTTCATCACCGCGTTCTTCGCTCTGCTTGCCTCGGTGGGGTTCACCACCGCCGCCGCTGCCGCGACTCAGCCCGAGGTCCAGGCGTCCGACGAGCCGGCCAACGCCGCTCGTCAGCAGGGCGCTCGCCCGACCGTCCCGGCGCAGACGAGGCGACCGGGTACCCGATGGGCACCGACGGCCCGCGCCCGGGCCCTGCCACCCACGATGAAGCAGCGCATCAGCGCCGAGGCGCACGGTTCGTCACCGGCCGTCCGGCACAAGCCCGCTCTTGATGCGACGGCGGCCGAAATCGCCGCATACGCGAACGGCGTCGCCGCCGCCTCAGCTCCGGCCGGCCCGGCCTTCCCCGCCTCTGCGACCGTCCAGGCCTCAGCCGGCTCCGGCCCTGCGGCCCCCGCCGCGGAGTCCACGGCCGTATCCGACGGCGTCACCCGGAACGACGCACCGCACGGCTCCCCGACCGGCGTTCCGACCAGTGCCGGTTCCCCGGCGGACGCTCAGGCCGGCACCCCCACCAGCGGTTCGGCGCAGGCCGGTTCGTCGCCCACGGTCTCGTCCGTCACCGAGCCCGTCACTGCGCTCGTCACTGTGCCCGCCGCCGAGCCCGCCGCCGAGCCCGTCACTGCGCTCGTCACTGTGCCCGCCGCCGAGCCCGTCACCGAGCCCGTCACCTCGTCCGTCGCCTGGATCGCCGTCTCCGACGCCTCGGCCGGTTCTTCGTCCGGTGTTTCTGCTGTCCCGTCCGCTTCCTCCGACGGCTCTCGAAGCGACGCCACGTCCGGCTCCCCCGCCGACGACGAGCAGGGCCCGCACGCCGCACTCCTCGCAGCATGAGGCGCCGGGAGCGTTCTGCACTCCCGGCGCCCGAAGTCCGAAGGACGCAAGACCGTCAGGGACGGTCGTCGCGGTCCGCAGCCTCGTTCTGCTTCGCCTCCACCTCGGGGTCCAGCCCGGTCTGCTTGCTGCCGTCGACGGACGACAGCGGGGCACGGTCGGAAACCTCCGTGGCAGCGGGCGGTTCCACCAGCCAGTCGGGGTTGGCCTGCTTGTCCCACCACTTCCATGCGGCGAAAGCACCACCGGCGAGTACGCCCAGGACCGCGAGGCCCTTGGCGAGACGGCCGGCCTTGGACCGCCGCTCGTGCTTTCTCACCAGCTTGCGAATCTCCTTGGCCGTCACCTGACCGCGCAGAGCGGCCAGAGCAGCGGCTGAACGAGCCGCAGCCTCTTCCCCCACGGGCTTGGCAGCGGCCATCGCGTGCTCGACGCGCGGGACTGTGTAGTCGGCCGCCTGGCGGGCGGCCCTCCTGGCCTGCACCGCGGCGCGGCGCGCGGCCACATCGACTTTCGGCGGCACGTGGGGCGCGACATGGCTGCCGTACTGAACACGGGCCGCGGTAGCGGCCTGCGAGACCTTCGGCGCGAGCCGTACGCGGGCCTCGTGCGCATAATGCGCGGCCTGGTCCTTGGCCGTGCCGGCGTAAGGCGCCACCACGTCCGCGGCGTGCAGCACGCTGTCCTTCGCCGTACCGGTCGCGGCGCGCACGCTGTCCATGCGGGTCACGGGATCCTCCTCCTCGGTGGCGTACTGAGGGTGATGGGAGTTCGTCCCCTGTTGGGGCACTGTTCCGCCTATCCACCCGGTTCGAAATCATGCCCGTTGAAAGCCGCCTCGGCATGTGGGGCGGGCATCCGGGTCATGTCGGGAGCTTGTGGACGACGATGCCACTGTTCCGCTCACCATGCGCCCGGGCGGCGGTGACAGACTGCCTTTCTCCGTAGCCGACTCTTCCGTGCGAGGATCGGGAAACGTCAGAGAAGACTTACGGAAGGCAGATCGTGGCCGAGCAGCTTTACGCCACCCTGAAGACCAACCGAGGCGACATCGAGATCCGGCTTCTGCCGAACCATGCGCCCAAGACGGTCAAGAACTTCGTCGAGCTCGCTCAGGGCGAGCGGGAGTGGACCCACCCGGCGACCGGCAAGAAGTCCACGGACAGGTTGTACGACGGCACGGTCTTCCACCGCGTGATCAGCGGCTTCATGATCCAGGGCGGGGACCCCCTGGGCAACGGCACGGGCGGCCCGGGCTACGAGTTCGAGGACGAGTTCCACCCGGACCTGGCGTTCGACAAGCCGTACCTGCTGGCCATGGCCAACGCCGGACCGGGCACCAACGGATCGCAGTTCTTCGTCACCGTGTCGCCGACCGCGTGGCTCACGCGCAAGCACACCATTTTCGGCGAGGTCTCGAACGAGGCCGGCAAGAAGGTCGTGGACGCGATCGCCGGCACCCAGACCAACCCGCGCACCGACCGCCCGCTCGACGAGGTCGTGATCGAGGCCGTCGTCGTGGAGACGCGCGAGGGCTGAGCCGCTCCGGTTGACCGCGGGGGCCGATCCGCGATCCGCCGCAGGCCTGACCGGGGGCTCGCTCCCCGCAGGATCGGCCGAGGGGAACCTTTTCGCCCCGTCCGTCCGTAAGGATGGGCGGGGCGATGTTGCGACCCCAGATTGGTGAGGTGACCTCATGGACCAGGCGCCAGGCAGCCCACAGGAGCCGCAGAACGCCCACGGCCTGCCCGGCTGCTACCGGCATCCGGGCCGTGAGACGGGCATCAGCTGCACCCGCTGCGACCGGCCGATCTGCACGGAGTGCATGGTCGACGCATCGGTCGGGTTCCAGTGCCCGGAGTGCGTACGGACCGGTTCCGGCACGGGCCACCGTCCGAATGCGAGCCGGCCGCGGACGATCGCGGGCGGGACCGTCGCCGCGGACCCGCACCTGGTGACGAAGATCCTCATCGGGATCAATCTGGCCGTCTTCCTGGCCGTCCTGGCGCTCGGGGACCAGCTCCTGGGCCGGCTGACGCTCATCGCGGGCGCCTTCGACCGCGACCTGGGCGAGCTGGTGGGCGTGGCGGCCGAGGGCGAGTGGTACCGCCTGGTCACGTCGATGTTCCTGCACGAGGCGGTCTGGCACATCTTCTTCAACATGCTGCTGCTGTGGTGGCTCGGAGGGCCGCTGGAGCAGGCGCTGGGGCGGGTGCGTTATCTGGCCTTGTATCTGATCTCCGGGCTCGCCGGCGGTGCGCTGACCTACCTGATCGCCGCGCCCAACCAGGGCTCGCTGGGCGCGTCCGGCGCCATCTACGGCCTGCTCGGCGCGACCGTCGTCCTGATGCGCCGTATGCGCTACGACCTGCGCCCGATCCTCGTGCTGCTGGCGATCAACCTCGTCATGACCTTCTGGTGGGAGGGCATCGCCTGGCAGGCGCACATCGGCGGTCTGATCGCCGGAGCGGTGATCGCCTACGGAATGGTCCACGCGCCGCAGGGCAAGCGGCGGAACGTCGTGCAGTTCGCGTCCTGCGCCCTGGTCGTGCTGCTCGTCGCCGTCATGTTGGTGATCAGGACCGTGTCCCTGACGTGAGCCGCGGGAGCGGAGACGAGCTTTCCCCAGAGTTGTCCACAGCGTGTGCCGGATCTTGTGCATCCCGTGTGGAACAAGCGTGCCCCTTGTCGCTGACCTGGGTTTCCCAGGAGTGACAAGGGGCGCATCGCTTCACCGGCATGGCCGACGCAGTCACATCGGCGTCAACGGCCCGAGAGTTATCCACAGATCGTCTGACCTTTTCCCCGGCCTGTGGAAAACCGTGTGGACAACTCGGGGTACGGCCCGGTGGACCGGCTGCGAAGCAGCTACTTCCACTGGGTGGAGACGCCGAAGCCCGCGGCGATGAAACCGAAGCCGGCGACGATGTTCCAGTTGCCGAAGCTCTTGATCGGAAGTTCGCCCTCGGTCACATAGAAGAGGACGATCCAGGCGAGACCGATCAGGAACAGCGCGAGCATCACCGGAGCGACCCAGCTGCGGTTGGTGAGCTTTATGTTCGCCGCCTGCTTTGCAGCCGGGGGTGGCGTGAAGTCGGCCTTCTTGCGGATACGTGACTTCGGCACGAGGGACTCTCCTGTCGATGCGCTGCGTGACCGCGCAGGGAACTGTGGCTGGCGCCGGGGATGGAGCCAGGGGGACCACTGCCGCCCCCGGGCGTCCGTTAGCGTAGTGCTTCCGCGGCGTCGAAGGAGATAAGGGTACGTTGAGCAATTCTGCCGACACCCCCCAAGGGCCCGTTCGCCGCTTCGCGTGGCGACCGGTCCGGCTGCTCACGGCTGCCGTTTTCGCCCTGGCGGGCCTGATCTTCGTGACCAGCTTCAATACTGCCAAGGGTACGGACCTGCGCACCGACGCCTCCCTGCTCAAGCTCTCCGACCTGATCAAGCAGCGCAGCGACAAGAACGGTGACCTCGAGCAGTCCACCGCCGCCGTACGCCGGGACGTGGACGCGCTCGCGCAGCGCGACGACGACTCCACACAGGCCGAGGACGCGAAGCTGAAGGCGCTCGAGAAGTCCGCGGGCACCGAGCCGCTCAAAGGCTCGGCGCTGACCGTCACCCTCAACGACGCCCCGCCCGACGCCAGGGCGGCGCCCGGCTACCCAGAGCCGCAGGCCAACGACCTGGTCATCCACCAACAGGACCTGCAGGCCGTCGTCAACGCGCTGTGGCAGGGCGGTGCCAAGGGCATCCGCGTGATGGACCAGCGGCTGATCTCCACCAGCGCCGTGCGCTGCGTGGGCAACACCCTGATCCTGCAGGGCCGGGTCTACTCCCCGCCCTACAAGATCACCGCCGTCGGTGACCAGGAGGCGCTCGCCAAGGCGCTCGCCCGGTCACCCGCCGTGCAGAACTACCAGCTGTACGTCGAGGCGTACGGCCTCGGCTGGAAAGTCGACGAGAACGAGGCGGTGACTCTCCCCGGCTACTCGGGCACAGTGGATCTCCACTACGCGAAGCCCGTCGGGTAGAGCTTGGGGGAGCCGGTGTCGAGGTCGGTGCGTGTGGTCGTCCGGACCTTCAGCGAACTGTGCATCACCGTCGGGACCCTGATCGTGCTGTTCGTCGTCCACCTGCTCTTCTGGACCGGGGTCCAGGCCGAGGACTCCACCGGCCGCGAGATCGAGCGGCTGCGGGCCGACTGGTCGGCGCACGCACCCACGACAGGCCCCGAGGCGGCGCCCGGGACGACGCCCGCACCCGGGCGCACGACGACCCCCGCCCCGGCGGCGTACGAGCCGGGAGAGCCGTTCGCGGTCATGTACATCCCCAGGTTCGGCACGGGCTGGGACTGGCCCGTGCTTCAGGGCACCGGCACGGGCGTGCTGAAGAAGGGGCTCGGGCACTACGCCTCCACCGCCGCGCTCGGCGCCACGGGAAACTTCGCGGTCGCGGGACACCGGCGCACGTACGGGGACCCGTTCAAGGACTTCCCCGAGCTGCGCGCCGGTGACGCGGTGGTTCTGACGGACGGGACGACCTGGTTCACGTACCGCATCGAGCGGAAGCCGCACCGGACCGTCCCGGGCGATGTCGGCGTCATCGACGCCGTGCCCAGGCCGCTGGACGGGGACGCGACCGCATTCGACGAGCCGGGGCGCTATCTCACGCTGACCACCTGCGAGCCCGAGTGGGGCAGCAGCCACCGGCTCGTCGTCTGGGCCCACCTCGATGCGACGCAGCCTGTGACCGACGGCAAACCACCGGCTTTGCACAGCTGACCCACGCGCCCCTGCGGCCCTTTAGTCTGGTGCCGTACCGAATGGAAAGGGACAGCATGTACGGCTGGATCTGGCGGCATCTGCCGGGCAACGTGTGGGTGCGGGCGGTGATCTCGCTCGTTCTCGTCCTGGCGGTCGTCTACGTGCTGTTCCAGTACGTCTTCCCGTGGGCGGAGCCACTGCTGCCGTTCGGCGATGTCACGGTCGACGGTGAGGGGGCGGAACGGTGAGTGCGCGCATTCTTGTCGTCGACAACTACGACAGCTTCGTCTTCAACCTCGTCCAGTACCTGTACCAGCTCGGCGCCGAGTGCGAGGTCGTGCGCAACGACGAAGTCGCCCTGGAGCACGCACAGGACGGCTTCGACGGCGTGCTGCTGTCCCCGGGGCCCGGCGCGCCCGAAGAGGCCGGTGTGTGCATCGAGATGGTGCGGCACTGCGCGTCAACCGGCGTGCCTGTCTTCGGGGTGTGCCTGGGGATGCAGTCGATGGCCGTCGCGTACGGCGGCGTGGTCGACCGCGCGCCGGAGCTGCTCCACGGCAAGACCTCGCCCGTCACGCACGAGGGCCGAGGCGTCTTCGCCGGCCTGCCGTCGCCCTTCATCGCGACGCGCTACCACTCACTCGCGGCGGAGCCGGCGCGGTTCCCCGCGGAGCTGGAAGTGACGGCACGTACGGCGGACGGCATCATCATGGGGCTGCGCCACCGTGAACTGCCGGTCGAGGGCGTGCAGTTCCACCCCGAGTCGGTTCTCACCGAACACGGGCATCGGATGCTCGCCAACTGGCTCGAGCAGTGCGGCGACACCGGGGCGGTCGGGCGTTCGGCGGGGCTCGCACCAGTGGTGGGCAAGGCTCTGGCGTGAGCGCCGTGCGCCCCGGGCACGAGCACGAGCAGGAATACGAGCACGAACGCCGGTACGGATACGGGCCACAGGGGGAGAGCGAGCAGGCGTACGAGCCTGCGTACGACCCGTTGACGGACCCCCTCCCGCCCGGCGAGCACGGCTCGCCGTGGTTCCGGGCGACGAACGTCGCGGCTGCCGAGGAGGCGCAGCCCCAGGGGTGGGCCGACCCGCAGCAGTATCCGACGAGCGACCCGCTCGGCGACCCGCTCGGCGACCCTTTGAACGGCCCCTTGAGCGGCCCGTTGAGCGGCTCGGAGGGCCAACAGCACGACTGGTACGGGCGGGAGACGTACACGCCCCCGCCCGCACCCGTGCCCGCGCAGGCACCGGAGCCCGCACCGGAGCAGCTGCGCGGGCCGGTGCCGGACCCCGTCGTCGTGCCCGAGGCGCCCGAGCCGGGCGAGGTGCCCGACACGCGTGATGTGCCCCACGACGAGACGGTGGCCCTGCGCACGTCCGACACGCGCCGCGCCGTGGAGACACCTCCCGGCCCCGGCCGGGCGGAGCGCCGCAAGGCCGCCAAGGGGCGGGGTGGTGGCCGCAGACGCGCTCCGGCGGCAGGCGCCGCGTCGGTGCCCGCCGAACCGGCAAGGCCGCTGTCCCGCGTCGAGGCACGCCGTGCCGCGCGCGCGGCCAAGGACAGCCCGGCGGTCATCGCCAGCCGGGCCATCGGCGAACTCTTCATCACCTTCGGCGTGTTGATGCTGTTGTTCGTCACCTACCAGCTGTGGTGGACGAACGTGCTGGCGGGCCAGCAGGCGGACAAGGCGGCGAACCAGATCCAGGACGACTGGGCGAAGGGCCGCAAGCCCGACGCGTTCGAGCCCGGGCAGGGTTTCGCCATCATGTACATCCCCAAGCTGGACGTCGTTGTGCCGATCGCCGAGGGCATCGACAAGCAGAGCGTCCTCGACCGGGGCATGGTCGGCCACTACGGCGAGGGAAAGCTCAAGACGGCGATGCCGGAGGACAAGCAGGGCAACTTCGCGGTCGCCGGCCACCGCAACACCCACGGCGAACCGTTCCGGTACATCAACCGCCTCGAACGGGGAGATCCGATCGTCGTCGAGACGCAGGACACCTACTACACGTACGAGATGGCGAGCATCCTTCCGCAGACCCCGCCGTCGAACGTGAGCGTGATCGGTCCCGTGCCCCCGCAGTCGGGGTTCAAGGAGCCCGGCCGCTACATCACATTGACGACGTGCACCCCCGAATTCACCAGTACCTATCGAATGATCGTGTGGGGCAAGATGGTCGAGGAACGGCCGCGCAGCAAGGGCAAACCCGACGCACTCGTCGGCTGAGACACTTCAAGACAGGGAACAGGTGCAGTGGCACGTGCACGAAGCCGGATCGCCGGCGCCATCAGTGTCTTCGGAGAGCTGCTGATCACCGCGGGCGTGGTGCTGGGGCTCTTCGTCGTCTACTCGCTGTGGTGGACCAACGTTCTCGCCGACCGCGAAGCCTCCGAGCAGGGCGACCGGATCCGCAACGACTGGGCGAACAACGGCCCCGGCGATCTGGACACCAAGGACGGCATCGGCTTCCTCCACGTACCCGCGATGGGTGACGGCGAGATCCTGGTGAAGAAAGGCACCGACACCAAGGAGCTCAACGACGGCATCGCCGGGTACTACACCGAACCGATCAAGTCGGCGCTGCCCTCCGACGACAAGGGCAACTTCACCCTCGCCGCGCACCGGGACGGGCACGGGGCCAAGTTCCACAACATCCACAAGATCAAGGACGGCGACCCGATCGTCTTCGAGACGAAGGACACCTGGTACGTCTACAAGGTCTACAAGACGCTGCCACAGACCTCGAAGTTCAACGTGAACGTCCTGCAGCCGGTCCCGAAGGAGTCGGGGAAGAAGAAGCCCGGGCGCTACATCACCCTGACGACCTGCACGCCCATCTACACGTCGGACTACCGGTACATCGTGTGGGGCGAGCTGGAGCGCACGGAGAAGGTCGACACGAAGCGCACGCCGCCGGCTGAGCTGCTTTGACCTGCATCCCTCGCTGAAGCAGTGAGCCCCGGCACCTTCCCAAGGTGCCGGGGCTCATCGCTGTGCCGTGCGGGTCGGGGTGGTGTCAGTCGCCGTCCCGGCCGCCGAAGATGCCGCCGTCTGCGCCGCCGTTCCCGTTACCGCCGTTGTTGCCGGTGCCGCCGATCGTCTGGAGGACGATCGTGGTGGTGGCGGGGTCGACCGGGGTGCCGGGCGCCGGGTTGGAGCCGGTGACGATCGCGGTGTCGTCCTGGGAGCTGCCCGGGGCGAACTGGATCGTGGTGAAACCGGCCTGCGCCAGGATCTGCTTGGCCTCCGCGACCGTCTTCGTGCGGAACTCCGGAACCGGGACCTGCGTCTGCTGCGGGCCCTTGGAGACCTTCAGGGTGATCGTGCTGCCCTTGGCGGCCTTGCCGGTCTGGCTCTGCTCCGTGACCTCGTTCGCGGGCCTGTCCGAGTCGACGTCCTGGCGGGCGACCTGGAATCCGACCGCCTCCAGCTGAGCCTTCGCGGCGTCGAACTGCTGGCCGACCACCGGGGGCACGTCCTGCTTGGCCTGCTTGGCGACGGTCAGCGTGACCGTGGTGCCGGCCTCGGCCAGGCTGCGGCCCGCGGGGTCCTGCTCCAGGACCGTGCCGGGCTCCTCGGTGGACTCGATCTCCTCGGTCTCGACCTTGAACTTCTCGTCCTCGAGGATCTCGGTCGCCTGGTCCACGTCCTTGTCCACGACATCGGGGACCTTGACCTTGGGAGCGCCCTCGGAGACCACGACCGTGACGGTCTCGCCCTCCGCCATCTTTCCGCTCTCCGGGCTCTGGTTGCAGATCCTGCCCTTGGGCTGGTCGCAGCGCTCCGTGCCGGACTGTGTGACCTTGACGCGGGCGCTCTCGGCGGCTCTCTCGGCCTCCTTGAAGGTCATGCCGACCAGCTTCGGCACCGACACGTCGTTGCCGCCCTCGTTCGGGCCGAAGAGCGACTTGCCGATCAGCACCGCGCCGATCAGCACCAGGGCGCCCGCGAGCACGAGCAGGATGGTCGAGGTGTTGGACTTCTTCTGGCGACGACGGTCCCGGCGGTCGTCGTAACCGCCGTAGCCCCCGTCGTCCGGGTTTATCGGCGGCAGCATCGACGTCTGGCCGGCCGGGTCCGCCTGGCGCAGCGCCGTCGTGGGCTGGTCGTCCGGGCCGTAGCCGCCGTAGCCGGCCGCGCCCATCGCCGCCGTGGCGGCGACCGGCTGACCGTCGAGGCACGCCTCGATGTCCGCGCGCATCTCGTCGGCGGACTGGTAGCGGTAGTCGGGGTCCTTGACCAGGGCCTTCAACACGATCGCGTCCATCTCGGGCGTGATCTCGGGGTCGAAGTTGCTGGGCGGCTCGGCTCGCCGGTGCCG
>NZ_JBEXRZ010000010.1:0-72914 GCF_040613325.1 Streptomyces sp. NPDC006283
CGCTGGTCGAGGCCCTGGTGAACACACTGGACGTCGAGACGGGCGCGGACACCCTGGACACGCCCGAAGGCCGCGCGCGCTTCGACCTCACCGAGTGCGAGATGTGCAGCAGACCGTCCTTGCCCGGGAGCAGGGACACGAACGCACCGAAGGTGGTCGTCTTCACGACCGTGCCCAGGTAGCGCTCGCCGACCTCCGGCATGGTCGGGTTGGCGATGCCGTTGATCGTGGCGCGGGCGGCCTCTGCGGCCGGGCCGTCGGCGGCACCGATGTAGATGGTGCCGTCGTCCTCGATCGTGATGTCGGCGCCGGTGTCCTCCTGGATCTGGTTGATCATCTTGCCCTTGGGGCCGATGACCTCGCCGATCTTGTCCACGGGGATCTTGACGGTGATGATCCGCGGGGCGTTCGGGGACATCTCGTCCGGGACGTCGATGGCCTCGTTCATCACATCGAGGATGTGGAGGCGGGCGTCGCGGGCCTGCTTCAGCGCGGCGGCCAGGACCGAGGCGGGGATGCCGTCGAGCTTGGTGTCGAGCTGGAGCGCGGTGACGAAGGTCTTCGTGCCGGCGACCTTGAAGTCCATGTCGCCGAAGGCGTCCTCGGCACCGAGGATGTCGGTGAGCGCGACGTAGTGCGTCTTGCCGTCGATCTCCTCGGAGATCAGACCCATGGCGATACCGGCGACGGGGGCCTTCAGCGGCACACCGGCGTTCAGCAGCGACATGGTGGAGGCGCAGACCGAGCCCATGGACGTCGAACCGTTGGAGCCGAGGGCCTCGGACACCTGACGGATCGCGTACGGGAACTCCTCGCGCGTCGGCAGCACCGGCACGATGGCGCGCTCGGCGAGAGCACCATGGCCGATCTCACGGCGCTTGGGCGAGCCCACGCGGCCGGTCTCACCGACGGAGTACGGCGGGAAGTTGTAGTTGTGCATGTAGCGCTTGCGGGTCACCGGGGAAAGGGTGTCCAGCTGCTGCTCCATGCGGAGCATGTTCAGCGTGGTGACGCCCAGGATCTGGGTCTCGCCACGCTCGAACAGCGCGGAACCATGCACGCGCGGGATGGCCTCGACCTCGGCGGCGAGCGTACGGATGTCCGTGATGCCGCGGCCGTCGATGCGGACCTTGTCCTTGATGATGCGCTCGCGGACCAGCTTCTTGGTCAGCGCGCGGTAGGCGCCGGAGATCTCCTTCTCGCGGCCCTCGAAGGCCGGGAGCAGCTTCTCGGCGGCGAGCTCCTTGATGCGGTCGAGCTCGGTCTCGCGCTCCTGCTTACCGGCGATGGTGAGCGCCTGGGCGAGCTCGCTCTTGACGGCGGCGGTGAGCGCATCCAGGACGTCGTCCTGGTAGTCGAGGTAGACGGGGAACTCACCGGTGGGCTTGGCGGCCTTGGCGGCGAGGTCCGACTGCGCCTTGCACAGCACCTTGATGAAGGGCTTCGCGGCCTCGAGACCGGCGGCGACGACCTCCTCGGTCGGCGCCTCGGCACCGCCCTTGACGAGCTCGATCGTCTTCTCGGTGGCCTCGGCCTCGACCATCATGATCGCGACGTCGCCGTCCTCCAGGACGCGACCGGCGACCACCATGTCGAAGACGGCGTCCTCGAGCTCGGTGTGCGTCGGGAAGGCGACCCACTGGCCCTTGATCAGCGCGACACGGGTGCCGCCGATCGGACCGGAGAAGGGCAGGCCGGCCAGCTGCGTGGAGCAGGAGGCGGCGTTGATCGCGACCACGTCGTACAGGTGGTCGGGGTTGAGAGCCATGATCGTCTCGACGATCTGGATCTCGTTGCGCAGGCCCTTCTTGAAGGAGGGGCGCAGCGGCCGGTCGATCAGGCGGCAGGTGAGGATCGCGTCCTCGGAGGGCCGGCCCTCGCGGCGGAAGAAGGAGCCGGGGATCTTGCCGGCCGCGTACATGCGCTCCTCGACGTCCACCGTGAGGGGGAAGAAGTCGAGCTGGTCCTTGGGCTTCTTGGAAGCGGTGGTGGCCGACAGCACCATGGTGTCGTCGTCCAGGTACGCAACGGCGGAGCCGGCGGCCTGCTTGGCCAGGCGGCCCGTCTCGAAGCGGATGGTGCGGGTACCGAAGGCGCCGTTGTCGATGACAGCCTCGGCGTAGTGGGTCTCGTTCTCCACCAGCGGTTTCTCCTACATTCGTCTTTTCGTCCCCGCGCCCGTGTGGCCGGGGACCGTGGCGGAGAAGCGCGCCTTGTGTGCGGGCCGGTCTTCGATCGAAGCACCCGGGGTGATTGCGTCCGGGGGCCACTACCGAGGACCGGCGGCGAGGAGGCGGCTTCTCGCGCGATGTGGCGTTGTGCAGACCAGACTAATTGCCGTCCGGCACATCGCGCACGTACAGCAAAGGGAGCGGCCCCCTAAGAGTGGGAACCGCTCCCTTCACGGCGTCTTACTTGGCACCGCCGGCCGCACCGCGGCGGATACCGAGCCGGTCCACCAGCGTACGGAAGCGCTGGATGTCCTTCTTGGCCAGGTACTGCAGCAGACGGCGGCGCTGGCCGACCAGGATCAGCAGACCACGACGGGAGTGGTGGTCGTGCTTGTGCGTCTTGAGGTGCTCGGTCAGGTCCGAGATGCGGCGGGAGAGCATCGCAACCTGAACCTCGGGGGAGCCGGTGTCGCCCTCCTTGGTGCCGAACTCGGTGATGATCTGCTTCTTCGTAGCGGCGTCGAGAGACACTCGGTACTCCTCAATGGTTTCGATGCGCCCGCGAGTGCCCCTGGTCTCTGTCTCAGGGGAGCTTCCGTGACTCGGAGGCGGAGGTCCGTCGAGCGCTCCTCCCAGGTGATCCGGGGGGCGCGAACACAAACGGCCGTTGCACAGCGTACCAGCCTGGCGCAGCGCAGCCGCAGCGCCCGCCCGGCAGCCGCAGCGCCCGCCCGGCAGCCGCAGTGCCCCCGCCTAGCTGGTGAGCGAGCGTGCCGCGTTGTAGACGTCGAGAACGGCAAGGCAGAGCGGGACCAGTGCGAGCAGTACCGCGCCCTCCGCGATGTCGAGGAGGCGGCCCCAGAAGGGCGAGAGGCCCTTCTTCGGGATGACCAGGCCGATCGCGGTGATCAGCGCGGCGCCCGCGGCAACTGTGGCGGTCAGCCAGATCGTACGGATGTCCAGGCCTCCCCGGTCGCCGTACATCAGGAGGTCCTTCACCAGGTCGACCGGCGGGTTCAGCGAGAGGCCGAGCACCAGCAGGGCGATCGCGGCGATGCCCGCGACCAGGGCGCACGCCACCTGGGAGGTGTAGCGGAAGAGGCGGGCGCGCAGCAGCATCGCGAGGCCCGCGGCCAGCGCCAGCAGCTGGCCCCACACGTTGCTGGAGAAGCCGAGCACGGCGGCGCAGCCGACCACGACGGCGGCGCAGCCGCCGACCAGGCCGAGCAGCATCTCGTGGCCCCGGCGGGCCTGCGCGGCGATCCTCTCGGCGTCGACCGGCTCCGCCTCGGGTGTCTCGTTCGGGTCGGCGTAGGCGTCGCCGTCGAATTCGTCGGCGGCGCTGCGGGGGGAGGCGTAGCCGATGGGCAGCCGGGCGAAACGGGCGGAGAGGCCGGGCAGGAACGCGACCAGACCGATGGCGACGGGAGCGACGACGGCCGCGGTCCGTGTCGCGGACGACTCGGTCAGGATCGCCAAGAAGGTGGCGATCGTGCCGGTCACGGCGAGGAACGTGGCCGCGACGAACGGCGCGTCGCCACTGGGGGTGAGGGCGACGAGGACGACCGAGGCGACCAGGACGGTCACGCAGCCGAGGAGGAACTGCAGGCGGCCCGGACCGTGGCCCGCGTCCGCGCCGATGATTCCGGAGCCCGCGATGAGCAGCAGCGGCAGCGCGCCCAGTCCGAGACCGACGGCTGTGGCACGGTCGGCGTAGACCCGCGCCCGTACGCCCGCGAAGGCGGTGAGGAGCACACCGGCGGCACCCGCGATGATGCCGGGCAGGCTGTGCATGTCGTGGCGGACCGGATCGGCGAACCAGAGCACGAAGCCCATGAGGACGAGCAGCAGGACGCCACCGACGAGGCCGGCTCCGCGCAGCAGGTCGTCGCTCCACAGGTGCCGGTCACGGACCACTGCGGAGGCCACGGCGTCCGAGACGTCGTCGAAGACCGCGGGGGGCAGCGACTCGGCGAAGGGACGCAGGCTCAGCACTTCTCCGTCGAGCACCTGCTGGGCGGAGAGCGAGCGCGCGCCGTCAAGGACCGTGCCGTCCCGTCGGACCAGGTGGTAACCGGTCGGTGCGCCCGTCGCCTGGGTCTGACCGGTCAGGCGCAGGATCTCCGGATAGACGTCGGCGACGGCGATGTCCTCGGGGAGGGCGACATCGATACGGCTGTCCGGCGCCACCACTGTGACGCGGCAGAAGCCGGTCGCTGCGGTCGTACTCACGTGTGTGGACCCCCTGATTCGCGGTTGCGCACGATGCGCGCGCCACCCTACCGGGACACACCCGATGGGTCTGCAAGTAGGATCACCGTCGCGCGGAGGGGAGCGCGCCGAACACCCGGTCCTGGGAGTGTCGGTGGCGGAACCGGCCCATCCGTCTTCCGTCCGTCTCGAGGGATTGATGCTCCGGTGAGCCAGATCGTCGTGAAACGCCCGCCGAGGTCCCTGCCACCCGAAGTTCCCATGGGGGAACTGACACTGGAGGCACCTCCGGAGCTGCCGCGTGGCCAGCAGGAGGGCATGCTGATGCAGATCCTGCCGGTCCTCGGCATGGGCTCGTCGGTGGTCTTCTTCTTCTCGCCGCAGGCGCCTCCGTTCATGCGCATCATGGGTGTTCTGATGCTGGTATCGACCGTTGCGATGGTCGTGGCCCAGGTCGTCAGATACCGCAGGGGTACGCAGGGGCAAATGGCCGATGTCCGGCGGGACTACCTCAAATACCTCGCCCAGACCCGGCGTACGGTGCGCAAGACCGCGCGCAAGCAGCGCGACGCACAGCTCTATCTGCACCCCTCCCCCGAGCAGTTGTGGTCGGTGGTGGCCGAGGGTTCGCGCCTGTGGGAACGACGGGTGGGCGACAAGGACTTCGCGCAGGTGCGCGTCGGCCTCGGGGCGCAGCAGCTCGCGACACCCCTGATCGCACCGGAGACCGCGCCGGTCGACGAGTTGGAGCCGCTGGCGGCCGGTGCGATGCAGCAGTTCCTGGCCACCCACGGGTCGCTGGACGGGCTGCCGATGGCCGTCTCGATGCGCGCCTTCTATCACGTGACCGTCTCGGGCGAGCCCGAGTCGGCACAGTCCGCGGCGCGGGCGCTCGTCTCCCAACTGGTGACGCTGCACTCGCCCGACGACCTGATGCTCGCCGTGGTGGCTGCGCCGGGCGCGGTCGCGCGGTGGGACTGGACGAAGTGGCTGCCGCACACACAGGTGCACGGTCAGGTGGACGGTGCGGGCAGCAAGCGGCTGTTCGGTGACGACCTCGGGGAGCTGGAGCAGCTGCTGCACAGCCGGCTCGACGGCCGGCCGCGGTTCAGCCGCGAGAACCAGCCCGTGATGGACCAGCCGCACATCGTCGTTGTCCTCGACGGCGGCATAGTCCCGCCCGACTCGCTGTTCGCGGCGGCCGAGGGGCTGCAGGGCGTCACCATCGTCGAAGTGGTCTCCGGCGATCTGGACGAGCCGCGTGGCGGGCTGTCCGTGGTGGTAAGGCCGGGCCGGCTCCGTCTGGAGTCCGGGTCTCGGGTGGCGTACGAGGGCGTTCCCGACGGCATTTCGCTGCCGGCGGCCGAAGCGCTCGCGCGTCAGCTGGCTCCGCTGCGGATGGGCGGAGGCGACGACGACGAACCGCTGCTCGCCAACCTCGACTTCACCGATCTGCTCAACCTGGGCGACGCCGCCGGAATCGACGTGGCCCGCACCTGGCGGCCCCGTTCGGTCGCCGAACGGCTGCGGGTCCCGATCGGTGTCGGTGAGGACGGCCAGCCGGTCATGCTGGACCTCAAGGAAGCCGCGCAGGAGGGCATGGGCCCGCACGGCCTGTGCGTCGGCGCGACCGGTTCCGGAAAGTCGGAACTGCTGCGCACCCTGGTACTCGGCCTCGCGGTCACCCACTCCTCGGAAACGCTCAACTTCGTCCTCGCGGACTTCAAGGGTGGTGCGACGTTCGCGGGCATGTCGCAGATGCCGCACGTCGCCGCCGTCATCACCAACCTGTCGGACGACCTGACGCTGGTCGACCGCATGGGCGACGCGATCCGCGGTGAACTGCAGCGCCGTCAGGAACTGCTGCACAAGTCGGGCAACTACGCCAACATCCACGACTACGAGAAGGCACGCGCCGCCGGCGCCGCGCTGGAGCCGCTCGCCTCGCTGGTGCTGGTGCTCGACGAGTTCTCCGAACTGCTCACCGCCAAACCCGACTTCATCGACATGTTCATCCAGATCGGCCGGATCGGCCGTTCGCTGGGTGTGCATCTGCTGCTCGCCTCGCAGCGTCTGGAGGAAGGCAAGCTGCGGGGTCTCGACACCTACCTGTCGTACCGGATCGGTCTGCGGACGTTCTCGGCGGCCGAGTCGCGCACGGCGATCGGCGTGCCCGACGCCTACCACCTGCCGTCGGTGCCCGGTTCCGGCTACCTCAAGTTCGGCACCGACGAGATGACCCGCTTCAAGGCGGCGTACGTGTCCGGTACGTACCGGACCGGCGGGCCGGACCTGTCGGTGGGCCAGCTGCCCATCGAGCGGCGGCCCGCGGTGTTCACCGCGGCGCCGGTGCCGGTCGTGTACGCGGCTCCCGACCCGGCCGCGGGCGCCGGACCGAGCAGGTCCGACGACGAGGCACTCGCGGACACGGTCCTCGACGTGATCGTGCGCCGCCTGGAAGGACAGGGCGTGCCGGCGCACCAGGTGTGGCTGCCGCCGCTCGACCAGGCGCCGACGCTGGACCAGCTGCTGCCCGACCTCGCGCCGACCGCGGACCGCGGTCTGACCGCGGCCGAGTACACACGGCCCGGTGGTCTTGTCGTCCCGCTCGGCCTGATCGACAAGCCGTTCGAGCAGCGCCGCGAGGTGCTGTACCGGGACTTCTCCGGCGCAGCGGGTCACATGATGGTCGTCGGCGGCCCGCAGTCCGGCAAGTCGACGCTCATGCGGACCCTGATCTCGTCGTTCGCACTCACGCACACGCCCAGCGAAGTGCAGTTCTACGCGCTCGACTTCGGCGGCGGCGGCCTGTCGTCCCTCTCGGACCTGCCGCACGTCGGTGGCGTCGCCTCACGTCTCGACCCGGAGCGGGTGCGGCGTGCGGTCGCAGAGGTGCTGGGTGTGCTGAACCGGCGCGAGGAGTTCTTCCGGGCCAACGGCATCGACTCCATCCAGACGTACCGGCGCAAGCGCGCCGCGGGCGAACTGCCCGGCGAGGCATGGGGAGACGTCTTCCTCGTCATCGACGGCTGGGGCGGGTTCAAGAACGACTACGAGATGCTCGAGCCGATCGTCTCGGACCTCGCGGCACGTGGCCTCGGCTACGGCATCCACGTCGTGATCACCGCCGCCCGCTACATGGAGGTGCGCGCGGCGCTCAAGGACCAGATGCTCGGCCGGCTCGAGCTGCGCCTCGGTGACGTGATGGACTCCGAGTTCGACCGCAAGGTCGCGGCGAACGTCCCCGCGGGCGTTCCGGGCCGTGGCCAGGTCCCGGAGAAGCTGCACTTCATGACGGCGCTGCCGCGCATCGACTCCGTCAGCAGCTCCGGCGATCTCGCGGAGGGCGCCGAGGCGTTCGTGCAGGCCGTGAAGGGCCACTGGCCGGGGCCGGCCGCACCGACGGTCAGGCTGCTTCCCCGCCGGCTGCCCGCGGAGCAGTTGCCCAAGGGCTTCGAGTACCCGCAGCACGGCGTCGCCATCGGCATCGACGAGACGAATCTGGAGCCGGTGTTCGTCGACTTCGAGACGGACCCGTTCCTCATGGTCTTCGGCGAGAGCGAGTCGGGGAAGACCAACCTGCTGCGGCTCGTCGCCAAGCAGATCTGCGAGCGGTACACACCGGAGCAGGCGCGCATCGTGGTCGGCGACTACCGGCGCACCATGCTGGAGGCGGTCCCGGCGTCCCACCTGCTCGAGTACGCGCCGATGGCATCGGCCATGGAGATGCACATGGACGCGATCTCCACCGTCATGGAACGGCGGGCGCCGAAGCCGGACATCACGCCGCAGCAGCTGCGCGACCGGAGCTGGTGGAGCGGCCCGCAGCTGTTCGTCCTGATCGACGACTACGAGCTGGTCGCCACGAACTCGGGCAACCCGCTGGCGAAGCTGGCGGAGCATCTGCCCTTCGCACGTGACGTCGGTGTCCGCTTCATCGTCGCCCGCAACGCCGCGGGCGCCTCGAGGGCCATGTACGAGCCGTTCATGCAGCGCATGAAGGAGCTGGGCGCCCAGGGCGTCGTTCTCTCCGGAGACCCGAGCGAGGGCGACATCATGGGCAACGTGCGCGCCCGTCCGATGCCTCAGGGCCGCGGCACCTTCGTGTCGCGCAAGAGGGGCAACCCGCTGGTGCAGCTCAGCTGGTACCCCGGGCAGTAGGCAACATCGACAGGACATCGCATGCTCACCCAGGACGACGCCCTCGCGGCGGCACGCACCTACCTCGCCGAGGTTCTGGCCGATCGGCCCTACACGATTGTGCTGCTGTCGGAGCTGAGCCAGGAGCACCCGATCGCGTGGCTCATCAGGTTCGACTCACAAGAGCACCTCTCCACCGGTGACCCGACCAAGGCGCCGTTCACTCGGGTGGTGGTCGTGCCCAAGGACGGATCCCCCGTGCACTTCCCACCGTCGCATCTGCCGGTTGCCGAATACCTCGAGCTGCTCGTCCGCGGCGAGTGGCCGCCCCACAAGGCCTGATGCATGAAATTCGAACCGCAGCAGGCCGCCTTCAATGGCTCAACGCCACCTATCATGGCCTCGTCGAACTCGCCGCCCCCCACCCGGTGGCCGAGGACGCCCGGACCTGCCTCTTCGCCTGCCGGACGGTCGCACAGCCCGGCTATCCGCGTATCCCGATGCTCGCGGCTCGCTCGTCGTCCCCAAGGACGGCGGCGTGCAGAGACCTGCCCGGGGCGCTGCGGGACGTACGGATCCGTCTGGAGGGCAGTGGCTGGCTGCTGGCCGTCAACGGGGCCCGGGCAGAGGTGCGGCAGAGTGGGATGCTGGCCGGCAGCGGGAGCGACCGGGCGTATGTGCTGAGGCCCGGTGAGCCCGCCGATCCCGAGAACACGGTCGGTCTCTTCGACGACGCTCCGGTCGAGAGTGTGCTGAGCGTCCAGCAGCAGGAGGCCGCGTACCGAAGGCTGATGGACGAGTGGGACCGTCGGGCGGCGGAGCGGCGTGCCGCGGCAAAGGTGCAACCTCGGCCGCAGGCCCAGCCCCGACCCCAGCCGCAGGTCCCGCCGCAGCCGCAGTCCCGGCGGGGGGCGGAGCGGCCCGTGCCGGAGCTCTCCGAGGAGCTGCGGGCGCAGGCGCGGCGGGCGCCGGGCACGTGGCTGTACTCGATCGACCCGATGTACGACCCGGCCGGGGAGGTGCCTCCCTTCGCCGTGATCGGGGCCTGGCAGGTGGACGCCCAGGGGGAGCCCGGAGCGTTCCAGCACAACCCGAACTACCGCCCCTCCCCCCGTGAGTCTGGGCTGGCCGCGGCCGACCGACCCGGTGGACGCGTCCCTGCAGCTCGCGGCGAGCGGGCACGGTCCCGACGAGGCGGTTCCCGAGGCGCTCGCGGCGGCGACGGTGTACCTGCCGGACGAGGGCGCGGACATCGCCGTCTACACGGACGCCGACGGCCGGTTCGTCCCGGTGCTCACCCACGCCGACCACGCTCCGGCGAGCGTTCCGCGGCTGCGCCCGGTGAACGGTGCGGAGTTGGCCCGGCTGCTCCCGCCCGATCTGGCGCTCAAGCTCAACCCCGGTGGTCGGGTCTCCGTACGGGTTCCTGTCTCCGACGTAAGGGCCGCGGCGGAGCGGCTCGGCCACTAGGCTGAGCCACACGCTTGATCACAGCACGAGGCTCGTTCACAGCACAGATAAGGATCGCGCCGATGGCCGACGCCAGTGAGAAGGAACGTCAGAAGGACGAGCTGTACGCCCTCGACATCTCCGGGGTGGAGTGGCTCGGGGCCCCCGGCACCAGTCCTGATGAGGAGCGCGTCGAGATCGCGCATCTTCCGGGCGGCGCCGTGGCGATGCGGTCGTCGCTGGACCACGACACGGTGCTGCGCTACACGGAGGCCGAGTGGCGGGCCTTCGTCCTGGGCGCGCGGGACGGCGAGTTCGACCTCAGGTAGCCGACACGACGAAGGGGCTGCCCGCGGTGTCGCGGGCAGCCCCTTCGTCGTGCGATCGGCCGGTCAGCCCATCATCATGCGGAACCGGGCGGCGTTGCCCTTGTCGGTGTCCTGGTAGCCGACGACGGCGTCGCCGAGCAGACGGGCGATCGTCTGCAGGTCCTGGTTCATGCCGTCCATGTCGGTGGCGAGCTGGCGCTGGATGGCCACGTAGGCCTCCTTGGCCTCACCCTGCCACTGGCCGGCGACGCGGTTGACGTGCCCCAGTAGGGTGCGGAGTTCTCCGTCCAGGTCCGACGCGGTCTTGAGCGTGTCGCGGGCGGCCTGGGTCACTGTGTCGTAATTGACGGCAGTCGTCATTGTGTGCTCCTGGTGGCGAAGTTCGGCGAAACGAGTTCAGGCGGTCGGATCTGCCGGATCAGACGTCGAGAATGGCGCTGGTGTTGCCCTTGGCGTTCTCCATACCGGCGAACGACGACAGGCGCTTGCGCTCTTCCTCGTCGAAGCCGTCGGCGCTGATCTTCACCATGCGCTCGAGGTTTTCGAGGCTCTGCTGAAGGTTGCTCAGACGACGGTTCACCCGCGTCTGCACCGCGTCGTACTGCTGGCTCGCCGCACCCTTCCAGCCCGCCTGGATGGCGTCCACCACGCGGTTCAGGGAGGTGATCCGGTTGCCCAGCTCGATCTGGAAGCTCTGGATCTTGCCACTGAGTTCGGTGATATCACCGGTGGTTACGTCGAGATTCTTGTCCGACATCGTGCCCCTTCTTCCTGCGACAGTGACTGTAGACGGAAGCCGTTCGGATGCCGCCCCCGTGCCGGACCTATGGTCCGACGGTCACTCTATCCACTTGGTACTACAGTTCCAACTGCAAAGCGCCTACGGTCGTTTGGCTCAGCTCGACCGTTTTTGCGTGGTGTCCCTGATGACCGTCGCCGTGCCGGCGATCACCGCCACCAGTACGACGCAGATACCCACCGCGTAGGTTGCATAGCGCGCGTTGCGTTCCTGCGCCGTCTCCGTCATGGCCAGGTGGGCCGGTTCCGGCGCCGGCGGTTTGGCCGGGCCCGGGTCCGGGCGGGGGGCGGGCTGCGGTTTGTCGTCACCGCTCAGCGCGCGTACGGGGTCGATCACGCCCCAGCCGACGAAATTGTCGTGGCCGTTGATGCTGCGGGTGGCCGTCTGCTCGATCTCGGCGATGATCTCGGCCGGCGTCCACTTCGGGTGCTTGGCCTTCAGCAGCGCCGCCACACCGGCGACATAGGGCGCGGAGAAACTGGTGCCGTTGTCGATGCACTGCCCGTTTCCGGGGACGGTGGAGACGACGTCGACGCCCGGGGCGGCGACACCGACGAAGTCGCCGGCCTGCGAGAAGGCGGCGCGCTCGTTGTTGCGGTCGGACGATGCCACGGCGAGGACGCCCGGGAACGCGGCGGGGTAGGTGTTCTTGAGTTCGCCATCCATGCCGTCGTTGCCCGCAGAGGCGACGACAACGGTGCCCGCCCTGATCGCCCGCTGCACCGCCCTGTTGAGGACCGAGTCGAGCCCGAGCGGCTTGGTGGTGTCCTGGGAGATGTTGATGACGTCCGCACCCTTGGCGATGGCGTGGTCGATCGCCGTGGCCATGGTCCGGTCGTTTCCGCTGTTGTTCTCGTCGTTCTGCCGGATGGGGATGATCGTCGCCTCGGGTGCGATCCCGACGAAGCCGGTGCCCTTGCGGGGGCGTGCCGCGATGATGCCGGCGACCTTGGTGCCGTGGCCCACCAGGTCGACGGTGCCGTTGGTCTTGCCGCGCTTCTCGTCCCCGCTCTTCTTGTCGGGTTTGAGGAGGTCCTTGCCTGCGGAGGCGTCGACGGCCGGTTTCAGCTGGATGTTGTCGTTGTCGACACCGGTGTCGATCACGGCGACCCGCACGCCTTTGCCCTTGGTGTCCTGCCACAGCTCGTCGAGCAGGACCCGTTGGAGCGGCCAGGGAGTGCCCTCGATCTGCTCCTTCATGGGGAAGGTGCACTCGCCGCTGCCGTTGACGGAGAGTTCGTGCGGGTCATCGGCCGCCAGTGCGGCCGAAGGCGCGAGCGTGAGCGCGGTGAGCATCGACGCGGCGGCGAGCGCCGCGGCCCTGCGGAGCGGTTGCGACATCGGCCCCCCTCACGAACCCTGCGGCTGGCGTGCGCTGTTGGTGTCCAGACGTGGTCCCTTGGAGACGAACTCCGACCAGGTGATCGGCACCAGCGAAGGGACGATCTTTCCGTATCCGAGCCGGATCTGCGCCTGGCTGGGCTCAGGACGGCCGTCCTGCTGCTGCCCTCCCTGCTCCCCCGCACCGATGTCGGAGCGGTCGGAGTCGCTGTCGCCGTTCGCCTGGACCGCGTACCGCAGTCCCGTGTCGGTCACGAGGAAGAGAGAGCCGTCGGGCTTGGTCTGCTTGCCCTGCACCTGGGTGTAGAGCAGACCGGACCCCGGGGTGACGTAGGTGCTGGTGCCGCCCGCGGTGATCTCCGCGGGATAGGCGGACCCGGCCCAGGTGGAGAGCGTCGTACGGCCCTTGTCGTCGACCTTGCGGAGCACACTGCAGACGGTGTCACGGCCGCCGGTCGCGGAGTTGACCTGCTCGGCCTTCTCCTTCGGCCAGCGCTTCTCCGCGGCGAAGTCCTCCGGTTCGGGGGTGAAGGAGGCGGCGTCGACGACCGTCGCCTCGCCGCCCATGTCGAGCTCGTCCGTCTGGGGGGAGTTGATCAGAAGCCAGGCGGTGAAGTCCGACACCGGCCGGACCTTGCCGGCGAGGACGACGTAGTGCTGGGGGCCGGCACCCGTCTGTGCCTGGAGCACCATGCCCACCTTGTCCTGTTCGGCGGTCAGGCCGCCGCCGACACCGGCCGGTGCGCCCACGTCGCCGGGGATGACGGGGAAGTCGATCGGGCTTCCCTCGTGCAGAGTCGCCAGCCAGTCGTCGGTCACCGGCTGCGGCTGCGTCCGGTCGTCGACCAGCGCGCGTGTGAGGAAGTCCGCGTCGTCCTCGGTGCCGCGGACGAGGTACTTGGTGCCTGTGGCGTCGACGAGGTAGCGCCCGGTCTTCCCCTCGACGTACAGAACCTGACCACCCGCCAGTTTGCTCTTGCCCTCGGTCCTCTTGAGGTCGCGGTCGGCGAAGATGAATGTCGCCTTCTGCACGGAGGCGCCTTCACCCGCGCCCGGCTGCTCGCACACCGCCCAGCGCTTGGCCTTGCCCGCTTCCTTCTCGCTGGGCAGCCGGTCGGGTGCGTAGGGGATGCCGAGGATGGGACCGCGTGGGGGCTTGCCCGAGTCGAGGATGTCGTCGGCGACCTGGATGACCTTGAACTGGTCCGGCGTGAGGAGCAGTCGGGCGGAGGCCAGATTCAGCACCGGGTGCAGCAGGACCTTCTTGTCCTTGCCCTTGCCGGTCTGCAGCACCACATAGCGGGTGGTGGAATCCTTGCCGACGATCACTCTGGTGCCCGGCGTCGCCCAGTCCTTGGGTGCCTTGGGCTTGAACATGCCGAAGGCTCCGAAGCCCGCCAGGATCAGCACGCCCACGATCATGCCCGGGAGGATCGCGCGCAACGGCCGGGGCGCGCCCTCCTCCGTTCCGGACGGAGAGGGTTGGAGGAATGCCGCCACCGTGCGCTTCTTCGCAAAGGTGTACGCGTTGAGCTCATCCCGCCGTGATGCCATGAGTCCCCATTGGTAAAGAAGGCACTGTCTCCCCGCGGGGCCCTTGTGGTGAGTCCGGTCCCCGGGCCCTGCCTGTCGGACCGGCCCCCTACTATGCCTGTTGATCGATGGTGCTTGTGGGGCGGGTAGGGTGATCCAGCCGCCGGAAGCCTTGCTGGGCGGGGCTGGACAGGGGTGATCGGGATGAATTGGGGCCTAATGAACCGGGGGGTGCCGGAATAATGGCTTCCGCGACGCGCGCGCGGCCCACGGCTCGCAGACAGTCCTCGGCACCGCCCGCGACCGCTTCCTCCGGACCGGGCACTCCGCGCCTGCGTGCCCGGCCCGGTCACTTCGGGACGTTCCGACTGCAACAACTCGTGCTGGTGGAGACAGCCGGCGCCCTGCTGTTGGTGGCGTGGGTCGTCGACCCACTGCTCCTCGTGCCCGCGGGTGTACTGGCGGCTCTGCTGGTGCTGCTGGCCGTGGTGCGCCGGCACCGCCGTTCGCTGCCCGAGTGGCTCTCCATGGTGTTCGCTCTGCGCGCTCGTACCAGACGGGCCAAGTCCCTTGTCATCCCGCCGGACACGGAGCCGGGCCTGGCACCGGTCGTCGAGTGCGACCCGGCGCTGCGGACCTACACCTACAGCGACCGCGACCGCCGTCCGGTCGGCATGATCGGCGACGGCACGTTCCTGACCGCCGTGCTCCAGATCGAGGCGGACGCGACAGCGCTGCGGCCCGAACGCACGGCGCGGCCGCTTCCGATGGCCCTGATCAGGGACGTCCTGGACGTGGACGGCATCCGGCTCGAGTCGGCCCAGATCGTGCAGCACACACAGCCCGCGCCCGCACCCCATCTGCCGCAGCAGTCGATCGCCGCACGCAACTACGCGCCGCTGCAGGCCCAGACGGGCTCACCGGCGCTGCGGATCACCTGGGTCGCGCTGAAGCTCGACCCGGAGCTGTGCCCGGAGGCGGTCGCCGCCCGCGGCGGCGGCCTCGAAGGCGCACAGAAGTGTGTGGTGCGCGCCGCCGACCAGTTGGCAAGCCGCCTCACCGGAGCCGGTTTCCGTGCCATCGTGCTGACGGAGCAGGAACTGACGGCTGCCATCGCCACCTCGTCCTGCGCCAGCCCGATGGCCATCGCCCAGGCAGGCCGGTCCGACGCCCCCGTACGGCGCACCCAGGAGACCTCGCGCACCTGGCGCGTGGACGACCGCAGGCACACCACGTACTGGGTCGGCCGCTGGCCTCAACTCGGCGGCGGCGGCGCTCCGATGCCCCAGCTCGTCGCACTCCTGACCTCGATCCCGGCGCTGGCGACGACGTTCAGCCTGACGCTCGGCCAAGGGGATCGTCAGGGCGTGAGCGTCACCGGCCACGTCCGGATCACAGGACGCAGCGACGAGGAACTGGTCGCCGCCCGCCATGAGCTGGAGCGCGCCGCTCGTGGCGTCAAGACCGGGCTGGTGCGGCTCGACCGCGAACAGCTGCCGGGAATGCTCGCCACACTGCCGCTCGGGGGTGCCCGCTGATGTCCGCTTCCACCGCGAAGCCACGCCTTGGTTTCGGCCTCATCGGCCCCCGCCGCGACCGGCATGCGATGACCGTGGACCAACTGGCGGCACTCACCCTGCCGGTCGGCGACGACGGCGTGGTCATCGGTGTCGACGCCGAGGGCAGGCCCGCCGTCCTCGGCATCAACCGCCCCACGCCGTACGACGTGACACTGATCGGCGGACTGTGGACGGCGCAGGTCCTGGCGCTGCGCGCCGCGGCGACCGGCGCCCGGGTCACGGTCGAGACGGGCCGCGCACCCGCGTGGACGTCCCTCGCACAGGCAGCAGGCGGCGGACAGCAGTGCATCTCGTTGCACGACGTGGGGCGAGTGCCGCCGCAGGGCGCCTCCGCCGGCAGCCCTGTCGTCGTGATCCGTGACTGCGGAATGCGGCCGCCGCGCGGGCGCGTCGTCTCGGCGCCATGGCAGTCGGTGCTGACGCTGCTGCCCTATCTGAGCCCGGTCGCACCGCGTTTGATGGAAAAGTCCGGCCTGGTCGGCATCCAGCGCGTCTCGCCGGACGAGGCCCGGCAGATCGGGCGCATCATGCATCTGCCCCGGGTGGAGTCCGAGGCGCTTTCGACGCTGGCGGACGGGGTCACCCTCTGGTGCACGCCCAAGGACAGGCGCTTCGTCATGACGCAGGCCACCGACGCCGAGACCGGATTGTTGGGCAGCGCCCGACGGATGGACTGAGCGGCCCCGGTCCGTACGCAGTTGTACCGGTTTGACGCGCCGGATTCCTCACGCTCTGCCGTACCCGGGTCACCTGGGGGCAGGGCGTGACGTGCGCGAGCGCAGCCCACCGCCGGACGGGCCTGCCGGAGTGGTGTTGTTGGCGATTAGGCTGGGTCGGGGCGCGGCAGGAGAACCTACGGGAGGACCGTCCGCGTCCCAAGGGGAGAGCCGGGCCGATCCGAAGAAGGCGGTGGCCCCCACCCACGACGGCACAAGGGTGCTCGACCACACCAGGAGGCAAAGTGAACGGCGATCGGGACGACATCCACGGGGGCTGGAACATTCCCGTCGACGAGTCCGACGCGGAGCCCGCCGAGCTGACGGGTGAGTTCACCATCGACTACACCCCGCCTGCCTGGTACACGCAGAACGCGTCGGGTGACACCTCGGGCGGCGGCGCCGGACAGACGCCCCCGCCGCCTCCGCCGCAGGGTGCGCCCTTGGCGGTGCCGGGGCTGCCGGCGGGCAGCGGCTACGAGCCGAACTGGGCGCCGTCTGCGCCTGCGCCCGTGGCTGCGCCGCAGGAACCCGTGCCCACGCCGCAGCAGCCCGTGCAGCCGCCGGAGCCCGCTCCGGCCGGTGAGCCCGGGTCGGCCGCCGAGCCGGCTCCGGCCGGTGAGAACGCGAGCGCCCCGCAGGCTCCGCAGGAACCGGATTTGTCGTGGGAGTCCTTCGGAGGCGGAGATCTGGAGAGCGGCGCCACCATGCGCTTCTCCCCCGCCGCGCTGAGGCGCGAGATGGCCGAGCGGGCCGCCGCTGACGCTGCCGCAACGGACGCCGCAGGAACGGACGCGGCAGGAACGGACGCGGCCATCGCCGAGGGCACGTCGGAGCCGGACCCGGTGGCGTCGGCGCCCGTCGCCGCGCCCTTTGACGGTGCAGGCACCGACTCCGCCCCCACGGCCAGGGACAACGGCGACGGGGCCGGGGACGGGACCGGAGACGAGGAGACCGCGGCCCCGGCAGCGGACGTCGAGGACGACAGGCCCGGGGACGGCCACGACGCCCCCGAGGAGGCCGCCAAGGCCGAGGTGTCCGACACGTCCGTGCCTTCCGAGGGAACCGCTGACGCTGACGGGTCCGCCGACACCTCGGTGGCAGGTGACGACGACAACGACGGCGACAGCACCGTCGACGACGGCGACGCCGTTGCGACCGCCGGTCCGGCGGTCGGTGAAGGCGGCCCCTCCGACGCCGCTCCCCTGACCGCCACGCCTCAGGACGCCGTCCCCGCCGCGGCCGAGCCGCAGGACGCTCCCGCCGGCGGGCAGCCCTGGGCGCCGGTTCCACCGCCCGCCGCACAGGGCGGCGGACTACCGCCGCTGCCCCCGGCGTTCCAGCCGGCCGCGCCGACCGCCGCGCCGCAGTGGCCCGCGCCGAACACCGATCAGCCGGCGCCCACGCAGGCGCAAGCGCAGGCACCCGCTCCGGCGCAGTCGCCCGGCCATGGCTTCCCGCAGCAGCCGGGACAGCCCGCCCAGCCTGCCCCGTCGCAAGGCGGGTACGGGTTCCCGCAGACGAGCCAGGCCGTGCCCAACCAGGCTGCGCCCCAGGGCGGTTACGGCTTCCCGCAGCAGACAGGACAGCCGGGGCAGCCCGGCCCCGCTCCGCAGGGTGGTTACGGCTTCCCCCAACAGGCCGGCCCCCTACCCGGACAGCACGCCCAGCCCGGACAGCCCGCACACCCCCAGCCGGACCCCAACACCCCCGCCCCGCAAGGCGGTTACGGCTTCCCGCAGCAGACCGGACAGCCGGGGCAGCCCGGCCCCGCTCCGCAGGGTGGTTACGGCTTCCCGCAACAGGCCGGCCCCCTACCCGGACAGCACGCCCAGCCCGGACAGCCCGCACACCCCCAGCCGGGCCCCAACGCCCCCGCCCCGCAAGGCGGTTACGGCTTCCCGCAACAGGCCGGCCCCGTACCCGGACAGCCGGGGCAGCCCGGCCCCCACGCGGCCGCACCCCTGCCGCCCCAGGCGCAGTCGCCGCAGGCGCCCGACCCGGCCGCGCCCGCCAACCCGCAACTGCCCCCGCAGCAGGGACACCCGCAGGCCGGGCAGATGGCGCCGCAGGGGCAGCCGCAGCCGTCCGGCCCTCCGGTGGATCCGCGCACCGGTGGTGCCTGGCCCACGCCGGTCACCCACGACCAGCGCGAGCGTTCCGTTCCGGGCGCTCCGCTGGGATACACGGCCGCGGTCGAGCTTTCCTCCGACCGGCTGCTGCGCAACAACAAGCAGAAGCCCAAGTCGAGCCGTAACCCCTCCAGTGCCGCCCGCTTCAAGCTCGGTGGGAAGAAGGAGGAGGCGGAGCGGCAGCGCAAGCTCGATCTGATCCGTACGCCGGTGCTGTCGTGCTATCGCATTGCCGTCATCTCGCTCAAGGGCGGCGTCGGCAAGACGACGACCACCACGGCTCTCGGTTCGACGCTGGCGACGGAGCGGCAGGACAAGATCCTGGCGATCGACGCCAACCCGGATGCCGGCACGCTCGGCCGCCGGGTGCGCCGTGAGACCGGGGCGACCATCCGTGACCTGGTCCAGGCGATCCCGTACCTCAACTCGTACATGGACATCCGCAGGTTCACCTCGCAGGCGCCCTCCGGTCTGGAGATCATCGCCAACGACGTGGATCCGGCCGTCTCGACGACGTTCAACGACGAGGACTACCGGCGCGCGATCGACGTGCTGGGCAAGCAGTACCCGATCATCCTCACCGACTCGGGTACCGGTCTGCTCTACAGCGCGATGCGCGGTGTGCTCGACCTCGCCGACCAGCTGATCATCATCTCGACGCCGTCCGTGGACGGCGCGAGCAGTGCCTCGACGACGCTGGACTGGCTGTCGGCGCACGGGTACGCCGATCTGGTGCAGCGTTCCATCACGGTCATCTCCGGGGTCCGCGAGACCGGCAAGATGATCAAGGTCGACGACATCGTGCAGCACTTCCAGACCCGCTGCCGCGGTGTGGTCGTCGTTCCCTTCGACGAGCACCTCTCGGCGGGCGCCGAGGTCGATCTCGACATGATGCGGCCCAAGACCCGCGAGGCGTACTTCAACCTCTCCGCGCTGATCGCCGAGGACTTCGTGCGCGCCCAGCAGCAGCAGGGGCTCTGGACGGCGGACGGGAACCCGCCGCCCCAGGCGGCGCCGCCGATGCCGGGCCACGACCAGGGCCAGGGCCAGGGCCAGTGGCAGGGTCAGTGGCAAGGACAGGGCCACCCCCAGGGGCAGCCCCAGCCGTACCCCCAGGGGCAGCCGATGCCGGGACAGCCCGGTCCGGGCGTTCCCGGACAGCCGGTGCCCGGCCACCCGTATCCGCCGCAGCAGCCGCAGCAGCCGTACGGCGCCCCGCAGCAGGGCCACCCGCCGCAGGGATGGCAGCAGCAGCCTCCCTCGCAGGCCCAGCCGCCGGTGAATCCTGCCGGTCCGCCGCCCGCGGCGGGCGGCGGACCCGACGCTCAGGGACATGTTCCGCCGGGACATGTCCAGCCGGGTCAGGTTCCCCCGCCGGGCTGGCAGCAGCAGCCTCCGCAGGCACCGCCAGCCCCTCAGCAGTAACGCGACAGAGGTCTGAACCAATGAGGGCCCGCACCGTTTACACGGTGCGGGCCCTCGTCCTATTCCCGCAGCCCACACGGGGTTTGAGCGGCCGTTGACGCGGCATGACCACCCTGATAAACCTTCGCTTCACCAGCTGGCGAACCAAAGATCACCAACCCGCCCTCTCCGTGCGAGTAATGACGCGAGGTCACTGTCCATGGTCACAACGGCATCTCCCCAGAGCACCCGGCAACGCCCCCGCTTCCGATTGGTCCTCGCCACTGGCGCCGCGGCCTCCGCATTGGTGATGGCGGGGGCCGTCGCCCCCCAGGCCCAGGCCCAGCCGCAGGACCGCTCCCTGGCCGGATCACAGGCCCGGCCGCAGGCCAGGGCGGCCGCCGACGACGGCAAGCAGGTTCTCACCGTCGCCGTGTCGCAGAGCATCGACTCGCTGAGCCCGTTCCTGGCGCAGCGTCTGGTCAGCACCACGATCCACCGTCTGGCCTACGACTACCTGACGAACTACGACGTCAAGGACGGCCGCACCGTCCCTGGTCTGGCCACCGCGTGGGAGCCGTCCCCCGACAAGCTGACGTGGACGTACACCATCCGCGACGACTCCAAGTGGTCGGACGGCAAGCAGGCCACCGCCGAGGACGCGGCCTGGACGTTCAACAAGATGATGACGGACGAGAACGCGGCCACCGCCAACGGCAGCTTCACGGCCAACTTCAAGAAGGTCACGGCGCCCGACCCGAAGACACTGGTCATCGAGTTGAAGAAGCCTCAGGCCACCATGACGGCACTCGACGTCCCGATCGTGCCGAAGCACGTGTGGGAGAAGGTCGACGACTTCTCCAAGTTCAACAACGACAAGCAGTTCCCGATCGTCGGCAACGGCCCGTTCGTCATCACGGACTTCAAGGTCGACCAGTATCTGAAGCTGAAGCCGAACAAGGACTTCTGGCGTGGCGCGCCCAAGTTCGACGAGCTGGTGTTCAAGTACTACAAGGACGGCGACGCCGCGGTCGCGGCCCTGCAGAAGGGCGAGGTCTCCTTCGTCCAGGGCCTGACCCCGGCGCAGGCCGATGCGCTGAAGAGCGCCAAGAACATCAAGGTCAACGACGCCCCCGGCCGCCGTTTCTTCGCGCTCGCCACCAACCCCGGCGCCCAGGCGGCGGACGGCACGAAGTTCGGCAACGGCCACAAGGCGCTGCTCGACCCGGTCGTGCGCAAGGCTCTCTTCCACGCCACCGACCGCACGGCCATCGTCGACAAGGTCTTCCAGGGCCACGCCGTCGAGGGCGAGGGTTACATCCCGCCGCGCTTCCAGTCGTACTTCTGGAAGCCCGACGCGAGCCAGAAGATCGCCTACGACCCGGCGAAGGCCGCGCAGCTCCTCGACGACGCCGGTTACAAGAAGAACGGGCAGGGCAAGCGGCTCGGAAAGGACGGCAAGCCGCTCGACTTCCGCATCCTCTGCCACGCCACCGACCCGAACGACAAGGCGATCGGCAAGTACCTCCAGGAGTGGTGGGGCGAGCTGGGCATCGGGCTGAAGGTCGACTGCCTCGACAACGTCTCCGACCCCTGGCTCAAGGGCGACTACGACCTGGCCTTCGACGGCTGGTCCGTCAACCCCGACCCGGACTTCGTCCTGTCGATCCACACCTGCGCGGCGCTGCCCGCCACGTCCAAGGACAGCGGCGCGACGGACAACTTCATCTGTGACAAGCAGTTCGACGAGCTGTACGCGAAGCAGGCCGTGGAGTACGACGCGGCCAAGCGCGCCGACGTCGTCAAGCAGATGCAGTCGCGGCTGTACGACACGGGCTACATGAACGTCCTCGCGTACCCGAACGCCGTCGAGGCGTACCGTACGGACCAGATCAAGTCCATCACGACGATGCCGGAGGCAGCCGGCAACATCTACGGCCAGGACGGCTACTGGAGCTGGTGGTCGGCCGAGCCCGCAGCGGCGGAAGGCGCCTCCGACAGCGGCTCCTCCACGGGCGTGGTGATCGGTATCGGCGCGGCCGTGGTTCTCGCCGCCGCTCTCGGGCTGTTCGTCGTGATGCGTCGCCGTTCCACCGCGGAAGACCGTGAATAGTCGATGAGCACCACAAGTACGACCAGTACGACCGCTGTGGCGCGGGTCCCGGAGGCCCGCGCCGCGAGCGGCAGCGCACGCGCCTATCTCCAGTACGTGGCGGGGAAGCTGGGCGGTGCGGCGATCTCGCTGCTCGCCGTCCTCGTCACCAGCTTCTTCCTCTTCCGGATCATCCCGGGCGACCCGGTCAAGGCCATGACCCACGGCATGCCGACGTCGGCGGAGCAGATGGCGACGCTGCGCCGTCAGTTCGGTCTCGACAAGCCGATGTGGCAGCAGTTCACCGACTACTGCACCAGTGCCCTGACGGGCGACCTGGGCATCTCGTACCAGTTCCACGCCCCCGTGGGTGACCTGATCGCCCAGAAGGTACCGGCGACGCTGCTGCTCACCGGGGTGGCGGTCGTCGTCTACTCGGCGATCGGGCTCTGGCTGGGCACCCGATCGGCCTGGCGGCACGGCAGTCTGGGTGACAAGCTCAACACCGGTGTGGCGCTGACCCTGTGGTCCGTGCCGGGTTTCTGGCTCGGCCTGCTGCTGATCATCACCTTCTCGGTGGGGATCGGCCCCGTACCCGGCATCTTTCCCACCGGCGGCATGGAGTCGGGCAACGAGAGCGGCTTCGCCTACGTGGCCGACGTGGCGCATCACATGGTGCTGCCCGTGCTGACCCTGGTCGCCGTCGGGTACGCCCAGACGCTGCTGGTGATGCGTTCGTCGCTGCTCGACGAAATGGGCAGCGACTACCTGACGACTGCACGCGCCAAGGGGCTGCGGGACGACGTGGTGCGGCGCAGGCACGCCGTACCGAACGCGCTGCTGCCGACCGTCACCATGGTGTTCATCAACCTGGGCCATGTGGCGGCCGGTTCGATCCTGGTCGAGACGGTCTTCTCCTGGCCGGGGCTCGGCGGGCTGTTCTATCAGGCGCTCAGCGTGCCGGACCTGCCGCTCGTCCAAGGGCTGTTCGTCGTCTTCGCCGGGGCGATGATCATCATGAATCTCCTCGCCGACCTGATGTATCCGCTGCTCGATCCCCGGGTGGGCCGATGACGACGACACCGACGCCGCCGACGAAGACCACGACCGAGCCCGATGCGGCGCCGGCCGCCGAGGCCGGGCGGACCGCACAGACGGCGAGATCCTTGGCGTGGGCGCGCCGCCGGCACTCCGTCGCCCGTTTCTGGAGCGCGTACCGCACCCACCGTGCGGGCCTGTTCGGGCTGGCCGCGCTGGCGCTCATCGCGTTCACCGCGCTCGCCGCGCCGCTGCTGGTCGGCGGTGACGTGCAGAGCGTGACGAACGCTCCCGGAACGGCGATGGAAGAACCCAGCGGCGAGTTCCCGCTCGGCACTGACCAGTTCGGGCGTTCACTTCTCGGCCTGCTGGTTTGGGGGGCGCGGATCTCGCTCACCGTCGGGCTGCTGGCCGCCGCGCTGTCAGTGGCCATCGGGACGCTCGTCGGCATCATCGCCGGCCACTACGGCGGCTGGTTCTCGACGGTCCTGATGCGGATCACCGACTGGTTCCTGGTCATGCCGACGCTCGTGCTGGCGATCGTGCTCGCGACCGTCATGTCGCGGAATGTGTGGACGGTCGTCATCGCCATCGGCGTCGCCAGCTGGCCCACCACGGCACGGCTGGTGCGGGCCCAGACCATCGCCGTGGAGTCGCGTCCCTACATCGAGCGCGCCAAGGCCCTCGGCGGAGGGCACGGCCACATCATGAACCGGCATGTCCTGCCCAACGTGATGCCGCTGGTTCTGGCGCAGACCACGCTCGGGATCTCCAGCGCGATCCTCACCGAGGCGACGCTGGCCTTCCTCGGCCTGGGCGACCCGACCATCGTCTCCTGGGGCGGAATGCTCCAGGACGCGCGCGAGGCGGGTGCGGTGTCCTCGGGCCACTGGTGGTACCTGGCCCCTCCCGGAATCGCCATCGCCCTCGTGGCGCTCGCCTTCACCCTGTGCGGGCGTGCGATCGAGTCCGTACTCAACCCGAAGCTGGGAGTGGCGCGTTGAGCCTGCTCGAGGTCAGGGACCTCCATGTGACCTACGGCTCCGGTGCACGCGCCGTGCCCGCCGTACGCGGCGTCGACCTGTCCCTCGCCGCCGGGCAGAAACTCGGCGTCGCGGGCGAGTCCGGTTGCGGCAAGTCGACACTGGCGCTCGCGCTGCTGCGGCTGCTGCCGGCCTCCGCGAAGCTGACCGGCGAGATCCTCCTCGACGGCGAGGACGTCCTCACCATGAAGTGGGGACGGCTGCGGGCCGTGCGGTGGGCGGGCGCGTCGATCGTCTTCCAGGGGGCGATGCACTCGCTCAACGCGGTCCACCGCGTCGGCGACCAGATCGCCGAGCCGATCCTGCTGCACCGCGGATCGACCCCGGCGGAGGCGAAGCGACGCGTCGGCGAACTGCTCCAGCACGTGGGGCTGCCTGCCTCCCGCGCGGACGCGTACCCGCACGAGCTCTCCGGCGGGCAGCGGCAGCGGGTGATGATCGCCATGGCGCTCGCCTGCGACCCCCGGCTGATCGTCGCCGACGAGCCGACGACCGCGCTGGACGTGATGATCCAGGCGCAGATTCTGCGGCTGATCGAGCAGCTCGTCGCAGAGCAGGACATCAGCCTGCTGATGATCAGCCACGACCTGGGGGTGCTCGCCGACACCTGCGACCGCCTCGCCGTGATGTACGCGGGCCGCGTCGTGGAGGAAGGCCCCGCCCGGGCGGTCTACGACGCCGCGCAGCATCCCTACGGGCGTGCCCTGTCCGCGGCCTTCCCCCGCATCGGCGACCCCGCCTCGCGCCGGGCACCGCGCGGGCTGCCCGGCGACCCGCCCGACCCGGCGGCGCTGCCGGGCGGCTGCACCTTCCACCCACGCTGCCCCGTGGCGCTCGGCACGTGCGCCGAACAGGACCAGGAGCTGGTCACGGCGGGCGAGAGTCACCGGGCGGCATGCGTACTGGTGGGCGGTCCCGCGGAGCGTGCCGGGGCCGGAGCCGGGACGGAGAAGCAGCTGTGACACAGGAGCACGTCATGACCCCGACCACCACGGCCGCACCGCTGCTGTCCGCATCCGGGCTGCACGTCACCTTCCCCGGGCGCCGGGGCGGGCCGGCGGCGCGCGCCGTGGACGGCGTCGACCTCGACATCGGGGCCGGGGAGATCGTCGCGCTCGTCGGCGAATCCGGCTGCGGCAAGACCACGCTGGCACGCTCCCTGCTCGGCCTGGTACCGCCGAGCTCCGGGCGCGTCACCTTCGGCGGGGAACCCCTCGGCTACGGCTCACGCGCGCTGAAGACCTACCGCAAGCGTGTGCAACTGGTGCTCCAGGACCCGAGCGGATCGCTCAACCCACGTCACACGGTGTACGACGCCGTGGCGGAGGGCCTGCGGATCCACGGCTACGCCGGTGATGAACGCGCCGCCGTGGCGGAAGCGCTGTCCCGGGCAGGTCTTCGTCCGCCTGAGCGGTTCTTCCTCCGCTACCCGCACGAGCTGTCCGGCGGACAGCGCCAGCGTGTTGTCATCGCGGGAGCCCTCGTACTCGAACCGGAACTGATCGTCGCCGACGAGCCGGTGGCGTCGCTGGACGCCTCGGTACGCGGCGAGATCCTGGCGCTGCTGCTGCGGCTACGGGACGAACTGGGCCTGTCCGCACTGGTGGTGACGCACGACCTGGGTCTCGCGTGGAACATCGCGGACCGGGTGGCGGTGATGTACCTGGGGCGGATCGTCGAGTCGGGGCCGGTGGAGGATGTGCTGACGTCACCGCAGCACCCCTACACCAAGGCACTGTTGTCGGTGCTGCCGGAATCGGAGGAGACGCCGGTGGTCCTCACCGGTGAGCCGCCGGACCCGTCCCGCATCCCGGCGGGCTGCCGGTTCCACGCCCGCTGCCAGATCCTGTCGTCGGGCGAGGCGGACCGGGCCGGCGTGGCGGACCAGTGCCGCACCCTCGACCTTCCGGTCCTCCCGAACGCCCCGACTCCGCAGGTGGCGTGTCACTGGGCGTCGGCGTCCGGCTGAGGGAACCGAACACCGCGGCACAGGCTTCCCCGGGGGGAGCGAAACCGTCGGCCGGGCGCAGGGCGACGGGCAGGGGGTGGTGTACGGGACGTGAAGCGGCGCTCGACGCGCAGCGCGGTGCGCCGAGCAGTCCCGGACACGACCCCCGGACCGCGCCGCAGCCAAGCGGACCACCCGGGACGGGCCACGCCCGTACAGATCGACGGGCCGCGGCCGGATCGTCAGCGACGCGCGTCGTACGCCGCCGTGAGCTCCCGGCACTTCTTCACGTCGTCCCCGATCGCCACCAGCAGCGACTCGATGGAGTCGAACTTCTCCTGCCCCCGGACGTACGCCAGGAAGTCGACCTCCACGTGCAGGCCGTACAGGTCGAGCCCCACGCGGTCGATCGCGTACGCCTCCACCGTGCGCTCGGTGCCGTCGAACTGGGGGTTCGTGCCGACGGAGATCGCCGCCGGCATGCGTTCGCCGGCCGCGGTGAGCCAGCCCGCGTAGACGCCGTCCGCCGGGATCGCGGTGTGCGGGAGGGTCTCCACGTTCGCCGTCGGGAAGCCGAGCTCGCGGCCGCGCTGGGCGCCGCGGACCACGATGCCCTCGACGCGGTGCGGTCGGCCCAGGATCTCCGAGGCGCCCTCGATGTCTCCCTCGGCGATTAGCCGGCGGGTGAGCGTCGAGGAGAACGGCTCGCCGCCGCCCGCCTCCCCACGCACATACAGGTCGACGACCTCGACCTCGTAGTCGTACGTCGTGCCGAGCTCGGCGAGGAACGCGACGTTGCCTGCCGCCCGGTGGCCGAAGCGGAAGTTGGGGCCCTCGATGACCGCGCGCGCGTGCAGCTTGTCGACCAGGACCTTGACGATGAAGTCGGCCGGCGACAGCTGGGAGAACTCGGCGGTGAAGGGCAGGACGAGCACGGCGTCCACCCCGAGCTCGGCCATCAGGTCGGCTCGGCGGTGATGCGGCGCGAGCAGCGGGGGGTGGCTGCCGGGGCGGACGACCTCGCTGGGGTGCGGGTCGAAGGTGACGACGACCGACGGCACCCCGAGCTCGCGCGCCCGCTCCACCGCGCGGCCGATGATCAGCTGGTGCCCGCGGTGTACGCCGTCGTAGGAGCCGATGGTGACGACGCTGCGTCCCCAGTCCTGGGGGATGTCCTCCAAGCCACGCCAGCGCTGCACTGTGACCGCTCCTCGCCCGAACCTGTGTACGTGATTGCCGATAACGCAGGTCTAAGACTGCCATGCCCGGCGCTCCCGGTCGGCATCGGCACCGTGCTGCCCGGTGTGCACAGGGCCCGCCGGGCGCCCGGGCCCACGACCGCGGCCCATTCCTGGGGGTCGTCGGCCAGCCAGCGCCCCGCCAGGGTGGCGAAGCCGGGCACCTCGCGGGCAAGCTCCACCAGCCGCCGCTCGAGGCAGGCGGCGCCCTTGGGTGTGCGGACGAGCAGCAGGCCCGCACGGTGCACCAGCGCGCGGGTGTGTTCCTCGGGGCGCCGGTGGCAGCCGTGCGCGGCGGCGCGGAGCAGCGCGTCGAGAACGGCCACCTCGCGGGCCTCGTACTGCTCGTAGCGCAGCATCACGTCGAGCAGCTCTCCCCGCAGCGCCTGCGAGGAGGCGCCGCCGGGTGCGGCGAGGACGGGCGCGAGGGCGCTGCGTACCTGTGCGGGCCGGCCTCGTAGCAGGTGGGTGACGAGAGGGAACAGCACATCGCGGGCGTCCGGGCCGCCGTCGAGGCGGCGGTGGACGTAGGCGGCTGCGTGCACCGCGCCGTCGGGTCGGTGGTCGACGTACTCGCAGACCAGGGCGGCGGCGCGCCGCGCGGTCGCGGGGTCGGTGACGGCTCCGGCGAGCGTGGCGAGCAGTTCCCCCGCGTCGGCACCGCCGTCCGGCCGCAGGAGCCGGGTCCTGAAGGCGGCGAGCACCGGGCGGGCGTGGGTGGCGAGTGCGTCCGCGAGCGCGCCCGCCGGCACGTGCGGGTCACCTGCCGCGAAGAGGTCAAGGGCCAGGTCCAGATGTCGGGAGCGGCTGACCGGGTCGCGCACGAGGAGGGTGAGCGCCGCGCCGTGGTGCGCGGGGTCGGCGAGCAGCGCGCGTGCCGCGCCCCGCAGGTGTTCCCGGTCGCGGTCGGTCGTGGGCTCGGGGGCAAGGGCGTGGGTGGCGGCCGCGGCCCGGCGTTCGGGCCGCGGGTCGCGCGCCCAGCGGTCGACGGCCCTGCACAGCACGGACGGCTCGTCCTCGGCGAGCGCGGCGAGAAGCTCGGTGGCACGGGGGTGCGCGGTGTCGACGAGGGCCTCGGTCAGATCGTCCGGCGCGAGGCCACGCCGTGCGTACAGCAGCGCCTGCGCGGCAGCGCCGACGGTGGGCCGCACCCCGGCGTCGGGGTCCGCGGCCAAGGGGGTGTCGTCGTCGAACCAGCGGCACAGCAGGGGCTGTACGGCCACGGGGTCGGCCGCGAGCCGTTCATCGGCGAGCTCCAGGTAGCGGGGTGCGGCGGCGGCACCGTGCGCGGGCGGATCGGCGGGGACCAGGCGGCGCAGCAGGTCGAACCGGGCCAGGTCGCCGAGCCGCAGGCGTTCCCAGAAGCGGGGTCCGAACTCACCGTCGCCGCCCGGTCGTTCGGCCAGCCGGTGCAGCACGCCGAGATGCGGTTCCGCGTCCGGTACGCGCGGCAGAACCGCATGGAGGAGCCGGGCCGCCCACCACCGCGCGTCCTTGGGCCGCTCGTCCGGGTCGGGGTCGTGGAGCGCGTCCACGAGGCCGGTGAGCCGGTGCTCCAGCGCCGGCGGCCCGTGTCGCCGCCCGAGGAGGAGGAGAGCCTGCACGACGGTGCCGATGCGATGCCGCGGTACGGGCGCCGCCTTCCGCCCTTCCTGCCGCAGGTGCAGCAGGGAGCGCAGTGCGGCGTCGAGGTCGAGGTGCGCGCCCTGGATCCAGTCCGCGAATTCCTGGTGCGCGAAGCGGTAGCCGCTGCCGGCCGGGACGAGCAGGCCTTCCGTGAGGACGGCGGACGCCCATCCGGCGCGCCACGGGAACAGTTCCTCGAACGCCGTCCGGTCGAGTTGGCCGTGCCCGGGGCCGAGGCAGCGTCGGGCGGCCTCGTGCATGCGGCCGGCGACCGCGGCAACAAGTCCGCGGAGCACGGAGCCACGCGGCTCGGGGACGGCCTCTGAAGCGATGCGTACGGCCATCCGCAGACAGACCAGGTCCAGATGGGCGCCCAGGACCTCTTCTCGCCCTGGTCTGCCCGGCAGCGCGCCGGGCAGTGCGTGGTGCACCTCGGCGAGCAGCCGGAGCGTGAGCGGATGCCGCTCGTCGGCGGCGGCGACGGCACCGGGTGGCAGGCCGTACGCCTCCCGCACCCGGCGGGCCTGGTCGGCATCCAGGTCTCCGATGCGCACGGCCGGCGGTGGCTGGGTGCCCGTGCCGGATCCGCGCCCGGCAAGGGACTGGGCGGGCACCCGGCAAGCTTCGGACGCGGCCCAGGACGACACCGCTCCGGGACCACCGGGTGCACCGCTCGCGTGTCCTGCACGGACGTCGGCGGGGTACGTCGGGTCCGGCGCCCGGTCGTCGCCCGCGCCGCCGACGCCGGCGAGGGAGGCCACGCGCGCCGGCGTCCCCGCCCGCTCCTTCTGTGGGGGCGCCTGGCGGCCTGGACGGTGCAGCAGCTCCGGCGGGAAAAGTGCCCCGGCCTGCTCCCAGTACTCGGGGCGGCACGCCACCGCGAGCCTTGCTCCGCAGGCGTCCAGCCACTTCGTTGTTGCCGTCGTCCACTCCCGCAGGTTCCGCGCCAGTGCGGGCGGCATCTCCTCGGGACCGTCGAGCACGACGAGCAGCGGCCGTCCCGCGCCGTGGGCCAGACGGGCCACCCGGGCCGGGCCGATGTCCTGCTCCGGTACGGCGAGGAGGCGGGCGGCCCGGTGCAGGGTCCGGGCCACCGCGTCGGCCAGGGAGATGTCCCCGGCGTGCAGGTCGGCTCCGCGCAGCCACAGCGTGGGGGCCGGCTCGGGGCCTTGGGCGCGCCGGGCGGCGAGCATGCGCAGTTCCGTCGTACGGCCTGTTCCGGGGGTGCCCACGAGTCCGAGGACCAAGGGCGCCGCGTGGCGCTCGGTGAACTCGCCGAACTCCCCCGTGATGTCCGGGCGTTCGATGTGCTCCGGCCGGCTGCCCGAGAGGCCGGTCCGTGCGAGCGAGCCGCCGGTGAGCTCCAGTACGGCGGCCAGGTTCAGGTCCTGCCCGTAGGCGGAGGCGAGTCCCGCGTTGCGGCGCAGCAGGGCGGCAAGCGGTTCGGGCAGAGCGGCGTGCAGGGGTCGTGCACAGACGGCCGCGGGGGCACCGGCCGGCGGCACTGCGCCGAGCACGGCCAGGACCGCTCCGGTCGCGGCGTCGAGCACGGGTCCTCCGGCGGCGGCTCCCGCGAGGCGCAGTGCGTCGCTGCCGTCGGTGCCGATGGCGAGCTCGAGTATGCCCCTGGTCGCGGCGAGCACGCGGGCCTCGCGCCAGCCTCCGGCCACGAGCCGCACATAGGTTCCCGGCGTGACATGGTCCCGCGCGCCGATGGGCAGCGCGGGGACTCTCAGGCCGTTGCCGCGCAGGAGCGCGAGCCCGTGCTCCGGGCAGGCGGTGACGGAGTCGGCCTCGAGGACGGAGCCGCTGCCGTCCTGCGGCCGGAGGAGGGGGCGGGTGAGCCCGGCGATCACGTGGTGGCCGGTCACGACCGTGCCGAGATCGTCGGCGACGAAGCCGGTGCCGTGCGGCCGACCGGCCGGATCGCAGATCCGTACCAAAGTTGCCTGGTCAGCGCGTCCCATGGCGACGACGTTATGTCGATCATGATCAGCGAGAGAAGTCCGCATCATGAACGCGCCCCCCAGTGCACCCCGGTTCACTCCAAGCGCCTGCTCGTTGGGGTGAATCCCGGGTGTGCAGTGGATAGACCTAGTGCGGGGGAAACGAGGGGGGATCGTGGGGCGGGCGGCATCGCTGCCCGCCCCACGACGTGTCACGGCTCCGGTCAGCCGAAGACGGCGAGGCTCTTCGCCTTGCCCTTCTGCTCCTCGACGAGCGCCAGGAAGCGGCCGTCGGGTCCGAAGACGGCGACGGGCGCGCGGTCGTAGGCCGGCATGTCCAGGCGTACGCCGTTGGTGAGCAGCTTGGCCCGCCGCTCGTCCACGTCCCAGCGGGGGAAGGCGGCAGCGGCCGCATCGGCGATCGGCATCACGGTCAGCTCCTCCTGGAGCTGGTCGAGGGTCTTCGCCGCGTCGAGTCCGTAGGGCCCGACGCGGGTGCGCCGCAGGGCCGTCAGATGCCCGCCGACGCCGAGGTCGGCTCCGAGATCACGCGCGAGCGCCCTGATGTAGGTGCCGGAGGAGCACACCACGGACACGACCAGGTCGACGGCCCGGAGCCCGTCCTCCGTCGTGGTCTCCCGGACGTCGTAGACCTGGAAGGAGGAGACGGTCACCGGCCGGGCCGGGATGTCGAACTCCTCGCCGCCGCGCACCCGCGCGTACGACCGCTTCCCGTCGATCTTGATGGCGCTGACCTTGGACGGCACCTGCATGATGTCGCCGGTCAGCTTGGCCACACCCGCGTCGATCGCCTCACGGGTGACGCCGGAGGCGTCGGTGGAGGACGTGACCTCGCCCTCCGCGTCGTCCGTGACGGTGTTCTGCCCGAGCCTGACGGTGCCGAGGTACTCCTTCTCGGTCAGTGCCAGGTGCCCGAGCAGTTTGGTGGCCTTCTCGACGCCCAGCACCAGCACACCGGTGGCCATGGGATCGAGCGTCCCCGCGTGTCCGACGCGCCGGGTCCGTGCGATCCCGCGCATCTTGGCGACGACGTCGTGCGAAGTGAAGCCCGACGGCTTGTCCACGATGACAAGGCCGTCGGGCGGAGTCGTGCGCTGCGTCATTCCGAGGCTTCGTCCTCGTCTTCCGGCTTGCGGTACGGGTCGGCCTCGCCGGCGTACTTGGCACCGGAGGACGCCTCGCGCACCTTGGCGTCGGATGCCCGCGCCTTGTCGAGGAGGTCCTCGATCGTCTTGGCGTTCTCCGGAAGGGCGTCCGCCACGAACGTGAGGGTGGGCGTGAACTTGGTGCCCGCGGCCGCACCGACCGCGGAGCGCAGGACGCCCTTGGCGCTCTGCAGGCCCGCGGCCGCGCTCGCGCGGTCCTCGTCGTCGCCGTAGACCGTGTAGAAGACCGTGGCCTCCCGCAGGTCCCCGGTGACGCGGGTGTCCGTGATGGTCACGTGCGAACCGAGGCGAGGGTCCTTGATGCCGCGCTGCAGCTTCTCGGCGACCACCTCCCGGATGAGGTCTGCCAGTTTCTTCGCCCGCGCGTTGTCGGCCACTGGTCCTTCTCCTTCTTTGCCTTGCATTCAGTCTTCGTCGCTGTGGAGCCTGCGTCGAACCGACAGCAGCTCCACCTCCGGCCGGGCGGCGACCAGGCGCTCGCACCGGTCCAGCACGTCCGTCAGGTGCCCCGTGTCGCCGGACACCACGGCGAGGCCGATCTCGGCCCGCCGGTGGAGGTCCTGACCACCCACCTCCGCCACGCTCACCGCGTACTTCCGCTGAAGCTCGGCGACGATCGGGCGGACCACGGAACGCTTCTCCTTCAGCGACCGTACGTCGCCGAGAAGCAGATCGAAGGACAGTGTCCCCACATACATGTATGTCCGGATGTCCCGCCGGTCCGGGTTTGTTGTGCCGGGGGTCCGAAGGCTCGCCCCCCGAGCCGGCACAGTCCGGTCCCCGCCCAACTTGGCAGGGACATCCAAACCGTACACGCAACGGCCGGGGCCGATCGACGGAAATACTTCCGCCGACCGGCCCCGGACAGGTGCCGTGCGTCAGCCGCGCGGCTTCTCGCGCATCTCGTACGTCGCGATGACGTCGTCGATCTTGATGTCGTTGAAGTTTCCGAGGTTGATACCACCCTCGAAGCCTTCGCGGATCTCGGTGACGTCGTCCTTGAAGCGGCGCAGACCCTCGATGTTGAGGCTCTCCGCGATGACCTTGCCGTCGCGGATGAGCCGGGCCTTGGTGTTGCGCTTGACCTCGCCGGAACGGATGAGGACACCCGCGATGTTGCCCAGCTTGGACGAGCGGAAGACCTCTCGGATCTCCGCCGTACCGAGCTCGACCTCTTCGTACTCCGGCTTGAGCATGCCCTTGAGGGCCGCCTCGATCTCCTCGATGGCCTGGTAGATCACCGAGTAGTACCGGACGTCGACGCCCTCGCGCTCCGCCATCTGCGCGGCACGGCCGGCCGCACGGACGTTGTAGCCGATGACGATGGCGTCGGAGCCCATCGCCAGGTCGATGTCGGACTCGGTGACCGCACCCACACCGCGGTGCAGGACCCGGATGTCGACCTCTTCACCGACGTCGAGCTGGAGCAGCGAGGCTTCGAGGGCCTCGACCGCACCGGACGCGTCGCCCTTGATGATGAGGTTGAGTTCCTGGACCAGACCGGCCTTGAGCACCTTGTCGAGGTCCTCGAGGGACACCCGGCGGACGCGCTTGGCGAAGGCGGCGTTGCGCTCACGCGCGGCGCGCTTCTCGGCGATCTGGCGGGCCGTACGGTCCTCGTCGACCACCAGGAGGTTGTCGCCGGCACCCGGCACGTTGGTGAGACCGAGCACCAGGACGGGAGTCGACGGGGTCGCCGCCTCCACGTTGTTGCCCTTGTCGTCGAGCATCGCCCGGACGCGGCCGTACGCGTCGCCGACCACCACGGTGTCGCCGATGCGCAGCGTTCCGCGCTGGACCAGGACGGTCGAGACGGCACCGCGGCCGCGGTCGAGGTGGGACTCGATCGCGATGCCCTGTGCGTCCTGGTCCGGGTTGGCACGCAGGTCGAGCGAGGCGTCCGCGGTGAGGACCACGGCCTCCAGCAGGGAGTCGATGTGGAGACCCTGCTTGGCGGAGATGTCGACGAACATGGTGTCGCCGCCGTACTCCTCGGCCACCAGACCGAACTCGGTGAGCTGACCGCGCACCTTGGTCGGGTCGGCACCCTCGACGTCGATCTTGTTGACCGCGACCACGATCGGCACGTCGGCCGCCTTGGCGTGGTTCAGCGCCTCGATCGTCTGGGGCATCACACCGTCGTTGGCCGCCACCACGAGGATCGCGATGTCGGTCGACTTCGCACCACGGGCACGCATGGCGGTGAACGCCTCGTGACCCGGGGTGTCGATGAAGGTGATCGCGCGGTCCTCGCCGTTGACCTCGGTCGAGACCTGGTAGGCACCGATGTGCTGGGTGATGCCACCGGCCTCGCCCGCGACGACGTTCGTCTTGCGGATCGCGTCGAGGAGTCGGGTCTTACCGTGGTCGACGTGACCCATGACGGTCACGACCGGCGGACGGGAGACCAGGGCCTCTTCGCCGCCCTCGTCCTCGCCGAACTCGATGTCGAAGGACTCGAGAAGCTCGCGGTCCTCCTCCTCCGGGCTGACGATCTGGACGGTGTAGTTCATCTCGTCGCCGAGAAGCTGCAGCGTCTCGTCGGAGACGGACTGCGTCGCGGTGACCATCTCGCCGAGGTTCATCATGACCGCGACGAGCGACGCCGGGTTGGCGTTGATCTTCTCCGCGAAGTCGGTGAGCGAAGCACCGCGCGACAGGCGAATGGTCTCGCCGTTGCCGCGAGGCAGCATCACACCGCCGACCGACGGGGCCTGCATGGCCTCGTACTCCTGGCGCCTCTGACGCTTCGACTTGCGGCCACGGCGCGCCGGGCCGCCGGGGCGGCCGAAGGCGCCCTGCGTGCCACCACGGCCGCCGGGACCGCCCGGACGACCGCCGAAGCCGGGACGACCGCCGAAGCCGCCGCCACCACCGGGGCCACCGCCGCCGGGACGACCGGCGAAGCCGCCGCCGCCACCGGGACGACCGCCGCCGCCACCGCCGCCGGGACGACCGGCGAAGCCGCCGCCGCCACCGGGACGACCGGCACCGCCGGGACGACCGGCGCCGCCGGGACCGCGACCGCCGCCGCCGGGACCGCCACCAGGACGGGGACCGGCAGCAGGGCGCTGCGGCATCATGCCCGGGTTCGGACGGTTGCCGCCGGGGCCGCCAGGGGCGCCACCGGGACGCGGGGCCTGCGGACGAGGCATGCCACCGGGAGTCGGACGGGCACCGCCCTGACCCTGCGGACGCGGAGCGCCGCCGGGGCCGCCCTGAGGACGCGGAGCGCCGGGAGCAGCGCCGCCACCGGGACGCGGGGCGCCACCGGGACGAGGCGCCTGCGGGCGCGCCATGCCGGTGGAGCCACCGGACGTGAAGGGGTTGTTGCCCGGACGGGGACCGGCCGGACGACCGCCGGGACGCGGGGCGCCCTGGCCGCCGGCGGGACGCGCCGGACGCTCGCCGCCGCGGCCGCCGTCACGCTGGCCGCCGGCCGGAGCCGGTCGGGCAGGGCGAGGACCGGGAGTGGCACCCGCGGGACGCGGGGCCTGCGGTGCGGCGGGCTGGGCCGGAGCCGGAGCCGAGAACTCGGCTGCGGGCACCGGTGCCGCGGGCGCGGGCTTGGCCGGTGCGGGCTTGGGACCCGGTGTGGGACGCGGGCCCGGTGCCGGGGCCGCGGAGGGGGTGCTGCTCGCCGGGGCCGGCTTGGGGGCCGGTGCGCCGGGCTTGGGGGCAGCGGGACGTGCCGCCTGCGCCGGGGAGGGCGCCGCGGGCTTCGAGGGCGTCGCCTTGCGGGGCGCGCCAGGCTTCGCAGCGGACTTGCCGGCGTTGCCGCCGGGCCCCTGCAGTGCGTCAGTCAACTTGCGTACAACCGGCGCCTCGATCGTCGAGGACGCCGAACGGACGAATTCACCGAGTTCTTGGAGCTTGGCCATGACGACCTTGCTCTCCACGCCGAACTCCTTGGCGAGTTCGTATACCCGGACCTTAGCCACTTCGCTCCTTTTAGGTCCGGGTTACCGCCGGACCGTCGCTACTTCATGGGCGTACTCATCGCGTACTCATCGAGTGCTCATCGCAATCTCGACCTACTTCCAACTCGCGAGGTACCTGACCGCACGGGGTTCCGTGCCGTACTTCTTTCTCTTACGGTGCTGCCTGTTCGACATGCCGCCGCAGCGCGGCGGTCTCGAGCGCCCCTGTGACCCTGAAGGCCCTTGGGAACGCCCGGCGGCGGACCGCCAGGTCGAAACAGACCGAGGCGGGGTGCAGGTACGCACCCCGGCCGGGCAGCGTACCGCGATCATCGGGGACGCACTCGCCCTCGATGACCACGATCCGCAGCAGATCGCTCTTGGCCGCTCGCTCCCGGCATCCCAGACAGGTTCTCTCAGGGCACGCGCGGTCGTGCGTCCGGCCAGACACGGTTAAGTCTACCTCCCCGCACCGACCTCACCCCTTTGGGGCAAAAATCGAACGGTTGTTGTCCTGATCCTTCTGGGATCTTGCTTGGCCCTCGGCACGGGCGCAAACGGGATTCCGCCCCGAGGTGTTCCTCAGTGCCGGTCGGAGCCCTGTTCCGAGCCCTGCTCGGTGTCCGGCCGGATGTCGATACGCCAACCGGTGAGGCGTGCGGCCAGACGGGCGTTCTGCCCCTCCTTGCCGATCGCCAGCGACAGCTGGTAGTCCGGAACGGTGACCCGGGCCGAACGGGCGCCGAGGTCGACGACCTCCACCTTGCTGACGCGTGCCGGCGAGAGGGCGTTCGCCACCATCTCGGCCGGGTCGTCCGACCAGTCCACGATGTCGATCTTCTCGCCGTGCAGCTCGGCCATGACGTTGCGCACCCGGCCGCCCATCGGGCCGATGCAGGCGCCCTTGGCATTCAGGCCCGAACGGGTGGAGCGAACGGCGATCTTGGTGCGGTGGCCGGCCTCACGGGCGATGGCCGCGATCTCGACGCTGCCGTCCGCGATCTCCGGGACCTCCAGCGCGAAAAGCTTCTTCACGAGGTTCGGGTGGGTACGGGACAGCGTCACGGACGGGCCGCGCACGCCCTTCGCCACACGGACCACATAGGTGCGCAGCCGCAGACCGTGCGTGTACTCCTCGCCCGGCACCTGCTCCTGCACCGGCAGGATCGCCTCGAGCTTGTCGTCCAGCCTGACCAGGACGTTCTTGGGGTCCTTGCCCTGCTGCACCATGCCCGAGACGACATCGCCCTCACGGCGGGCGTACTCGCCGAAGGTGACGTCGTTCTCCGCGTCACGCAGCCGCTGCTGGATGACCTGGCGGGCGGTGGTGGCGGCGATCCGGCCGAAGTCCGACGGAGTGTCGTCGAACTCCTTGGGCTCCTGCCCCTCCTCCAGATCGGCCGCGTCCTCCTTGGCCCACACGGTCACATGACCGGTGTCCCTGCTGAGCACCACACGCGCGTGGCGGCGGCTGCCCTCGGTGCGGTGGTACGCGATGAGGAGGGCCGACTCGATGGCCTCGACCAGCAGGTCGAAGGCGATCTCCTTCTCCTGTGCCAAGCCCTTCAGGAGCTTCACGTCGATGTCCACGGCTACGCCTCCTCTTCCTTCTCGTCCTTGTCGCCTTGCTTGTCCTTGCGGCTGAACTCGATCTCGACGCGCGCCTTGGCGATGTCGTCGAACGCGACCCTGCGGGCCTTGGGCTTGCGCCCCTTCACGCCCGGGATCTCGAGGTCGAGCCCTTCGTCGTCCACCTCGACGATGCGCGCGACCAGTTCCTCGACTGCTCCGTCGGCGTTCAGCTGCAGCTTCACCAGGCGGCCGGTGGCGCGCACGTAGTGGCGGTGCTGGGTCAGGGGGCGATCGGCGCCGGGGGAGCTGACTTCGAGGACGTACTCGCCCTCGCCCATCACGTCCGTCTCGTCGAGCTTCTCGGAGATGGCGCGGCTCAGCTCCGCACAGGCGTCCAGCTCGACGCCCTCGTCGGAATCGACGATGATCCTCAGCATGCGGCGTCTGCCCGCCCGGGAGACCTCGATCTCCTCCAGATCCAGGTCCGCGGCGCTGACGAGCGGTTCCAGCAGCCCGCGCAGCCTCTCGCTCTGGGTGGTGCTCATCCGGGTGACTCCTCGGCCGCGTGTGCTGTTGTGGGATCGTCGCGTGTCGAAGAAAGGGTATCCGGTCCCGGGGGGTGTTGCCGTCCACCCACGCTGGGCCCGCAGGTACGCTCGCCTGCGGCGATGATCACTGCGAGCCCGAGGAGACACGTGTGGGGCGCACGGGGACGACACGAAGACGTGCGCTCTTGGCGACGGGGGTGGCGGCCGCCGGCCTGTTGACGGGCTGTTCGAGCGACCACCCCGCCGCGCGGCGCGAGCCGGGACGCTCCGCCGACTCCGCTCGCGCCGAGGCCGCGCTGCGCCGACGGCTCGCGGCCACGAGCACGGCGCTGCGCGACGAGTACGACGCGGTCATCGCCCGCCACCCGGCGCTCGCCGAACGGTTGACGCCGCTGCGGTCGGCGGTCGCGGAGCATGCCGCGGCGCTGGCGGGGCCGGCGGCGTCAGCCGCCCCTTCGCCGTCCGTTTCGGCCACTGCTTCTGCCGCTGCCGGCGCCACTGCTTCTGCCCCGGCCTCGGCTCCGGCCGAGCCCGGCGCCGCGCTGAAGTCGCTCGTCGCGGCAGAGCGCCGTACCGCCGACCGTCACACGGCGGCCCTCGCCGACGCGGAGCCCGAACTGGCCCGCCTGCTGGCCTCCGTGGCGGCTGCCGGTGCCGCGCATGCGTACCTGCTGGCGAAGGAGGACGCGTGATGAGCACGGTGGACGCGGCGGGGAAGCTGGACGCCCTGCAGGCGGCGCTCGCAGCGGAGCACGCCGCCGTCTACGGCTACGGGGTGGTCGGCGGCCGGGTCGGAGACGACCGGGAGAACGAGGCCGCCGCCGCGCACGCCGCGCACCGGGCCCGGCGCGACTCGCTGGTGCGGACGGTGCGCGACCTGGGCGGAGAGCCCTCGGCTGCCGCCGCCGCGTACGCCCTGCCCTTCTCCGTACCGGACGCCGCCGCCGCGATACGGCTCGCCGCGGTCCTGGAGGACCGGGTGGCAGGCGTCTACTCCGACCTCGTACGGGCCGTGGACGGGCCGTTGCGGCTGGAGGCCGCGGGCGCACTGCGCGAGGCGGCCGTGCGCGCGGTGCGCTGGCGGGGCAGCGGCGTAGCCTTTCCGGGGCTCGCCGAGCGGGCCGCCGACCAGGACTGACGGGGAAAGGGAACAACGGACGTATGGCTTTCGAACCGCCGCAGCGGCTGGTGCGGGCACTCGGTGAGGACGACGAGTGGCTCAGGCGGCTGCCCGGCACCGTCCAGGGGACGGTGGACCGGCGGAAGCTGGACGTCGAACGGACGGTCGTGCCGGGCGGCCGGAGCAGCCTCGTGCTGCTCGTACGGCAGCCGGACGGCACCCCCGCCGCCCTGAAGGTGGCTCCGCCGTCCGCCGCCCCAGCTCTCGAGCGGGCCGCACTGGAACATTGGAACGGCTGGGGCGCGGTACGGCTCCTGGACGCCGGGGATGACGGGCTGCTGCTGGAGCGGCTGCACCCGGAGATGTCGCTGCGGTCGCTGCCGGAGGCGAAGGCGCTGCTGGAGGCGGCGGGCACGGTCCAGCGGTTGTGGACGGAGCCGCCCGCGGGCCATGGCTTCGAGACGGTCACGGAGCGCACCGGCCGGCAGGCGGAGGCGATGCGGCTTTCCGACGAGCCGCTTGTGGCCCCGGCGCTGGCGGCACGGGAGGAGTTGGTCGCGCTCGCCGCCGAGGAGATGCTGCTGCACGGCAACTTCCGGCAGGGGAAGGTGCTTTCGGGCGACCGGACGCCGTGGCTGGCGGTGGGTCCGGAGCCGCTCGTGGGCGAACGCGCCTACGACCTGGCGCGTCTGGTCCGCGACCGGGTCGAGGACCTCGTCGCCGCCTCGGCGGGCGCGGCGGCGGCACGCCGCAGGGTGAACAAGCTGGCGGACTCCCTGGAGGTGGACCGCGAACGCCTGCGGGGCTGGACGCTGTTCCGGGCGGTCGAGTCGGGCACACGCGCGATTGCCGGGGGCCGGCGCGCCGAGGGTGAACTGGCGCTGGAGTTCGCGAGCTGGCTGTAGCCAAGGGGCGCCGCCGCGCGGGGCCTGACGCTTCCCCGGCCTGCCCGAACCGAGCCCCCGGCCCCGCGCGGTGTCCACGCGGGGCCACCCTGCCGGGACCCCCGAATCGCGCCCCGCGGTGCCTGTGCTCGAACGCCGGGCGGGCCCCGTCGGAGCCCGCCCGGCGTTGCAGGCGCAGGTGCCCGGGGCCGCGCCCCGGGGCAGTTCAGCGCGTCAGCCGCGCAGGCGCGCCACGGCCTCCGCCACCGGGAGCTCCTCGCGCTCGCCCGTGCGGCGGTCCTTCAGTTCGACGACGCCGTCGGCCGAGCGGCGGCCCGCCACCAGGATCTTGGGGACGCCGATCAGCTCCGCGTCGGTGAACTTCACGCCGGGCGACACGCCGGCACGGTCGTCGACCAGTACGCGCAGGCCCGCCTCGCCCAGTTGCCGTGCGACGTCGAGGGCCAGCTCCGTCTGGAGCGCCTTGCCTGCCGCGACCACGTGGACGTCGGCGGGGGCGATCTCGGCGGGCCAGCACAGGCCCTGCTCGTCCGCCGTCTGCTCGGCGAGCGCCGCGACCGCGCGGGAAACCCCGATGCCGTAGGAACCCATGGTCACGCGGACCGGCTTGCCGTTCTGGCCCAGTACGTCGAGCTGGAAGGCGTCGGCGTACTTGCGGCCGAGCTGGAAGATGTGGCCGATCTCGATCGCGCGGTCCAGCTTCAGGCCGGTGCCGCACGAGGGGCACGGGTCGCCGTCCTCGACGACCACGACGTCCAGGTGGTCGTCGACCTCGAAGTCCCGGCCCGCGACGACGTTCTTCGCGTGCTTGCCTTCCTTGTTCGCTCCGGTGATCCAGGCCGTGCCGGGCGCGATGCGAGGGTCGGCGATGTAGCGGACCTTCTCGAGTCCCTGCGGGCCGACGTAACCGCGGACGAGGTCGGGGCGGCCGACGAAGTCCTCGGCGGTGACCAGCTCGACCACCGCGGGGGCCAGGTGGTCGCCCAGCTTGCCGAGGTCGACCTCGCGGTCGCCCGGCACGCCCACGGCGACGATCTCGCCGTCGACCTTGACCAGCAGGTTCTTCAGCGTCGCGGAGGCGGGCACGCCCAGGTGGTCGGCGAGCGTCTCGATCGTGGGGGTGTCGGGGGTGTCGAGCTCCTCGAGCGGGCCGTGGGCGTCACCGTCGACCGGAGCGAGGGCGAAGGTGACGGCCTCGGTGTTGGCCGCGTAGTCGCAGGAGGGGCAGTAGACGAAGGTGTCCTCGCCGGCCGCCGCCGGGGCGAGGAACTCCTCGGACGCGGAGCCGCCCATGGCGCCGGAGACCGCGGAGACGATCTTGTGCTCGAGGCCGAGGCGCTCGAAGATCCGCACATAGGCCTCGCGGTGCAGGGCGTACGACTCGGCGAGGCCCTCGTCGGTGGTGTCGAAGGAGTACGAGTCCTTCATCTGGAACTCGCGGCCGCGCAGGATGCCCGAGCGGGGACGCGCCTCGTCGCGGTACTTCGTCTGAATCTGGTAGAGGATCACCGGCAGGTCCTTGTAGGACGTGCACTGGTCCTTGACGAGCTGGGTGAAGATCTCCTCGTGGGTAGGGCCGAGGAGGTAGTCGGCGCCCTTGCGGTCCTTGAGACGGAACAGCTCTGCGCCGTACTCCTCCCAGCGGCCCGTCGCCTCGTACGGCTCCTTGGGCAGCAGGGCCGGGAGCAGCACCTCCTGCGCGCCGATCGCGTCCATCTCCTCGCGTACGACGCGGGTGACGTTCTCGAGGACGCGCTTGCCGAGGGGCAGCCAGGACCAGATGCCCGCGGCGTTGCGGCGGACGTAACCGGCGCGCACGAGGAGCTTGTGGCTGAGCGTCTCTGCGTCCGCCGGGTCGTCGCGCAATGTCTTGACCATCAGACGGGACATGCGCTGGACCTGGGCCATGGTGAACTCCTGCTCGGAACGTGTGATGTGCAGGAGGTTAGCCGGGGCCTGCCTGCGGGCGGAAATCAGTTCCCCTGTCCGCTCCCCCGCCGCAGCGGCAGTGGGGCGCCCATCACCGCGTACGGGCTCGGTGCACTCGGGAACAGCACATGGCCCGCCAGGTCCTGGTAGCCGAGCGCGCGGTACAGGGCGCGGGCCGGGCTCTCGATGTCGATCGCGGAGAGGATGGAGCGCGGCTGGCCGACGCCGTCGGTGATGGTGGTGATCAGCCTGCGCCCGATGCCGCGGCTCTGGTAGGCGGGGTGCACATGGAGTTCGGTGATGACGAACGAGTCGTCGAGCCAGTGGTCGGTGCCGGTGCGCCGCAGGTACGGCTCGACGACGGTGGACCACCAGTGGGTGCGGTCGTTGGGCATGCCGTAGACGAATCCGACGAGCCGGCCGGCCGCGGTGGTGGCTCCGAGGGCGTGCGCTCCGGGGCTCTGCAGATGACGCAGCACGATGTAGCGGCGGATGTCGATCTCGTCGTCACTGAGGCCGAAGGCGAGCGCCTGGACGGCGAGCGCCTCGTCGACGTGTGCGGCGAGTTCGAGCGGTCCGACCACGATCTCGGGGGACTGGGAGCCTTCCCCGGTGAGTGCTGCCATGTGCCGAACCCTACTTGCCGTCGTGGCCGCTCAGTACGGCCCGCCGGGAATCAGAACAGCACGCTCATGAAGGCGCCGACCTCGCGGAAGCCGACCCGCCGGTAGGAGGCCCTGGCCGCGGTGTTGTAGTCGTTGACGTACAGGCTGACGACCGGTGAGACGTCCGCGAGGGCGTAACGCAGGACGGCGGCCATGCCGGTCTCAGACAGGCCCTGGCCGCGGTATTCGGGGGCCACCCAGACGCCCTGGATCTGGCACGCCTGGGGGGTGGCCGCGCCGATCTCGGCCTTGAAGACGACCTTGCCGTCGTCGATCCGTGCGAACGACCGTCCGGCGGCGACGAGTTCGGCGACCCGGGCCTGGTAGAGCAGTCCGCCGTCGCCGGCCATCGGCGAAATGCCGACCTCCTCGGTGAACATGGCGACGCACGCCGGCATGATCACCTCCATCTCGTCCTTGCGGATCCGCCGGACGCCGGGGTCGGGCTCGATGTTCTTCGGCAACTCCTCGGTGATCATGAGGGGCTGGTGGCTTCGTACGTCCCTGGCCGGGCCCCAGCTCGGTTCGAGCAGCCGCCAGAGCTGGGCGGTGGGTTCGGCGGGGCCGACGATGGACGAGCAGCGCCGGCCGGACCGGCGCGCACGGTCGGCGAAGGCGCGCACGGCTTCGGGGGTGGCGCAGATGGGGACGAGATTGGCGCCGGAGTAGCACAGGGAGCGCAGGTGCCCGTCCGCGTACCAGCCCCACATCTCACCGCCGAGACGCCATGGGTCGAGTCCCGCGACCTGAACACGCGCGGTGACGAAAGCATTCGTCACCGGCTCGCTCTCGAGGATGGCGAGCGCTGCGCCGAGTTCGCCGGGGTCGAGGACCCGGGTGGTGGTCTGCGTCAACACGAGGGCGCCTCATCACACGGTTTACTGGTCTGTGAACTGTACCTGGCGGGTCAGCGGCGTGGCGCGCCCACGCGAAGGCCCCGCGGACCCCGGGAGAGGGTCGGCGGGGCCTTGGACCGGCTGGACGATCAGGCGCCGGGCTCGCCCACGGCGACGACGTCCGGCGTGCCCGAGGCGACGCCGTCCTTCTCCATCTGCTCCGCGATCTTCAGGGCCTCTTCGATGAGGGTCTCCACGATCTTCGACTCGGGAACGGTCTTGATGACCTCGCCCTTGACGAAGATCTGGCCCTTGCCGTTGCCCGAGGCGACACCGAGGTCCGCCTCGCGGGCCTCGCCGGGGCCGTTGACGACGCAGCCCATGACCGCGACGCGCAGCGGCACCTCCATGCCCTCGAGGCCGGCGCTGACCTCGTCGGCGAGCTTGTAGACGTCGACCTGGGCGCGCCCGCAGGAGGGGCAGGAGACGATCTCGAGCCGGCGCTGGCGGAGGCCCAGCGACTCCAGGATCTGGATGCCGACCTTGACCTCCTCGGCCGGCGGGGCCGAGAGGGAGACCCGGATCGTGTCGCCGATGCCCTCGGAGAGCAGGGCGCCGAAGGCGACCGCGGACTTGATGGTGCCCTGGAAGGCGGGGCCGGCCTCCGTCACGCCGAGATGCAGCGGGTAGTCGCTCTGGGCGGCGAGCTGGCGGTAGGCGTTGACCATGACGACCGGGTCGTTGTGCTTGACCGAGATCTTGATGTCGCGGAAGCCGTGCTCCTCGAAGAGGGACGCCTCCCAGAGCGCGGACTCGACGAGCGCCTCGGGAGTCGCCTTGCCGTACTTCTCCAGAAGGCGGCGGTCGAGAGAGCCCGCGTTGACCCCGATCCGGATCGGGGTGCCGGTCTCGCCGGCAGCCTTGGCGATCTCCTTGACCTTGTCGTCGAACTGTTTGATGTTGCCCGGGTTCACCCGCACCGCGGCGCAGCCCGCGTCGATCGCCGCGAAGACGTACTTCGGCTGGAAGTGAATGTCCGCGATCACCGGGATCTGCGACTTCTTGGCGATGGTGGCCAGCGCGTCCGCGTCGTCCTGCGTCGGGCACGCCACGCGCACGATCTGGCAGCCGGACGCCGTGAGCTCCGCGATCTGCTGGAGCGTCGCGCCGATGTCGGACGTCCTGGTCGTCGTCATGGACTGCACCGAAACCGGTGCGTCGCCGCCGACCGCGACAGAACCGACCTGGATCTTCCGGCTGACCCTCCGGTCGGCGAGCTTCATCGGAACGGACGGCATTCCGAGAGAAATTGCAGTCATCTGCTGTGCAACCCCAAGGTGTGGATCAAGGTCCCGAGATCGGCGGGCTCCAGCACCCGAGATTACGGCACCGGCGTTCTCCCGGGCACATCGCACAGCGAAGTCCACCCAAAGAGGATGGCCGGACACAAACCGTGTCCGGCCATCACACGAGGCGGCGGGCCGGGCCGCCCCCGCAGGCTCAGCTGATCTTCACCGGGTTGACGATGTCCGCCACCAGCACGAGCAGCGTGAAGCAGATGAAGATCCCCGCCACCACGTAGGCGACCGGCATCAGCTTCGCCACGTCGAACGGGCCCGGGTCGGGACGCCGGAAGACCTTGGCGATGTTGCGCCGCACCGACTCCCACAGCGCTCCCGCGATGTGCCCGCCGTCCAGCGGCAGCAGCGGCAGCATGTTGAAGAGGAACAGGGAGAGGTTGAAGCCGGCGAGCAGCATCAGGAAGGTTGCGACGATGTTGGTCGTCGGTACGTCCAGGTTGAGCACTTCGCCGCTGAGGCGTGCGGCGCCGACCACGCCGACCGGCGAGTCGTCCTTGCGCTCGCCGTCGCCGAAGGCGGCGTCCCACAGGTCAGGGACCTTGGACGGCAGAGCGATGATGGACTCCGCGCCGTTCTCGATCATGTCGCCCATGCGGTCGACGGAGTCGGCGAACGACAGCGGCAGGATCTCCGTCTTCGCCGCGAAGCCGAGGTAGCCGGCCGGGACGAACTTCCCGGGGACGACCTCCCCGTCCTCGTCCTTCTTCGCCACCATGTTCTCGATCAGCGTGGCCTCGAGGACCTGCTGGGCGCCGTCTCGCTCGACGGTGAGGGTGGCCGGGCCGATCGTGTCCCGGATGCGGGTCGACAGGGCGGACCAGTCCTCGACGGGCCTGCCGTTGAACGCGACGATCGTGTCGCCCTCCCGCAGCCCGGCGGCGAACGCCGGCGACTCGGGGTCGCTCTTGGCGCAGGTGTCGCGGTCCTCGCTCTGGGCGATGACGCACTTCTGGACGCCGGCGACCTCGGTGGTCTGGGTCGGCGAGCCGAACGTCATCATCACGCCGAGGAAGATCGCCACGGCGAGCACCAGATTCATGAACGGTCCCGCAAACATCACGATGACGCGCTTCCACGGCTTGCGCGTGTAGAACAGCCGCGTCTCGTCGCCGGGCTTCAGCTCCTCGTAGGCCGCGGAGCGGGCGTCCTCGATCATCCCGCGCCACGGCGACGTGGAACGGGCCTCGATCCGGCCGTCCTCCCCCGGCGGGAACATCCCGATCATGCGGATGTAGCCGCCCATGGGGATGGCCTTGATGCCGTACTCGGTCTCGCCCTTGTGCCGCGACCAGAGCGTCGGACCGAAGCCGACCATGTACTGGGGCACGCGGATGCCGAAGAGCTTGGCCGTGGAGAGGTGGCCGAGCTCGTGCCAGGCGATGGAGAAGAGCAGCCCGACGGCGAAGAGCGCGATGCCCAGAATGGTCAACAGAATCGTCATGCGCGAGCCTCCGCCGTTGCTTTCGCTGCCGTCTCACGGGCCCTGGCCCTGGCCCAGGTCTCCGCTTCGAGGACGTCCGCCACCGTCAGGGAAGTTCCCGACGCGGGGGTGCCGTGCTCGGCGACCACCTCGGTGACCGTATCCATGATGGCGTTGAACGGCAGCCTTCCGGCGAGGAATGCCTCCACGCACTCCTCGTTCGCGGCATTGAACACCGCGGGCGCCGTTCCGCCCAGCTCCCCCACGTGGCGGGCGAGACCCACCGATGGGAACGCCTCGTTGTCGAGCGGGAAGAACTCCCAGGTCGAGGCCGTCGACCAGTCGAAGGCGGGAGCCGCGTCCGGGACCCGCTCCGGCCAGCCGATGCCGATGGCGATGGGACCGCGCATGTCGGGCGGGGTGGCCTGGGCGAGCGTCGAGCCGTCGGTGAACTCCACCATGGAGTGAACGTACGACTGCGGGTGGACGACGACCTCGATGCGGTCGAAGGGGATGTCGTAGAGCAGATGCGCCTCGATGACCTCGAGCCCCTTGTTGACGAGCGTGGCGCTGTTGACCGTGATCACCGGGCCCATGGCCCAGGTCGGGTGCGCGAGGGCGTCCTCGCGGGTGACGTTCGCCAGCTCCGCCTTCGTGCGGCCACGGAAGGGGCCGCCGGAGGCCGTCACGACCAGCTTGCGCACATCGGCGCGGGTGCCCGCGGCGAGCGCCTGGAAGAGCGCGGCGTGCTCGGAGTCCACGGGGATGATCTGCCCGGGCTTGGCGAGCGCCTTGACCAGCGGCCCGCCGACGATGAGCGACTCCTTGTTGGCCAGGGCGAGGGTGCGTCCGGCTTCCAGGGCGGCGAGCGTGGGGGCGAGACCGATCGAGCCGGTGATGCCGTTGAGCACGGTGTGGCAGGGGGAGCCGGCGAGCTCGGTGGCGGCGTCGGGGCCTGCCAGGACCTCCGGCAGCGGCTCGCCGCCGTACTGCTCGGCCAGCGCCTCGCGCAACGCGGGCACGGCGCCCTCGTCCGCCACCGCGACCGTGTCGACACGCAGCCGCCGCGCCTGCTCGGCGAGCAGACGGACCCGCCCGCCCGCGGCGGACAGCGCGGTGACGCGGAAACGGTCGGGATTGCGCAGGACGAGGTCGATGGCCTGCGTGCCGATGGACCCGGTGGAGCCGAGGACGACGATGTCCCGGCGGCCTTCGGAGGCGTCGAAGACGAGATGCGGGTCTGCGAGGGGAGATGGGCTGTCGCTCATCCCCCCATTGTGGCTGCACTGCCTGTCGGTCCGGACAGGGAGCCCCGGCGACCGGACGGGAGCGGCGCACGGGAGCGGGGCACGTCCGGCGTGCGGACGCGCCCCGCTCCGGCTTCGTCAGCGGATCGGGCGGTGCACGTTCTCCCGTTCGGTCGGTCCGGGCGTGGCGTCCGCGATCCACGGGCCTTCACCGCTGGCATCGACGATGCCGTCCTCCAGCCAGGTGTAGGTGCCGGACAGCACACCGTTCACGACCTTGCGGTCGAGGTCGTCGGTGTTCGACCAGAGGCGGGTGAACAGTTCCTCGACGCGGATGCGGGCCTGCCGGCAGAACGCGTCCGCGAGCTGGTACGCCTCACGGCCGTGCTCTTCCGAGGTGCGCAGCAGCTCCGCTCGCACGCAGGCGGCGCTCATCGCGAAGAGTTCGGCACCGATGTCGACGATCCGGCCGAGGAAACCCTGCTTGGTCTCCATCCGGCCCTGCCAGCGGGACATGGCGTAGAACGTCGAGCGGGCCAGCTTGCGGCTGTTGCGCTCCACGTACCGCAGATGCGTGGACAGGTCCCGGTGCCCGGCGGGGTGGAACTCCGCGTACGTACGGGGCAGTTGACCAGGTCCGGTGACGAGTTTGGGCAGCCAGCGGGCGTAGAAGGCCGCCGCGTTGGCGCCCGCCTTCGCCTTGGCCGACATCGGCTTGTCGGGGTCGATGATGTCGCCGGCGACGGCGAGATGCGCGTCGACGGCCTCGCGGGCGATGAGCAGGTGCATGATCTCGGTCGAGCCCTCGAAGATGCGGTTGATGCGCAGATCGCGCAGCAACTGCTCGGCGGGGACGGCCCGTTCACCGCGCGCCGCGAGCGAGTCCGCGGTCTCGAAGCCTCGGCCGCCGCGGATCTGGACCAGCTCGTCGGCCATCAGACAGCCCATCTCCGAGCCGAAGAGCTTGGCGAGGGCGGCCTCGATGCGGATGTCGTTGCGGTCCTCGTCGGCCATCTGGGAGGACAGGTCGACCACGGCCTCGAGCGCGAACGTGGTCGCGGCGATGAAGGAGATCTTGGCGCCGACGGCCTCGTGCCTGGCGACCGGCTTGCCCCACTGCTCACGTACCTCGGACCACTCGCGGGCGATCTTCAGGCACCACTTGCCGGCGCCGACGCACATCGCGGGCAGCGACAGCCTGCCGGTGTTGAGGGTGGTCAGTGCGATCTTCAGGCCCGCGCCCTCGGGGCCGATCCGGTTCTCGGCGGGGACCCGGACCCGGTGGAAGCGGGTCACGCCGTTCTCGAGGCCGCGCAGGCCCATGAAGGCGTTGCGGTTCTCGACGGTGATGCCCTCGCTGCCCGCCTCGACGACGAAGGCGGTGATACCGCCCTTGTGCCCCTCCGACTTGGGGACGCGGGCCATGACGACGAGCAGGTCGGCGACGACGCCGTTGGTGGTCCACAGCTTCACGCCGTCAAGGACGTACGAGTCGCCGTCGGGGACGGCAGTCGTGGCGAGCCGGGCCGGGTCGGAGCCGACGTCCGGCTCCGTGAGCAGGAACGCGGAGATGTCCGTGCGGGCCAGCCGGGGCAGGAACCGCTGCTTCTGCTCGTCGGTGCCGAACTGCTTCAGCGGCTGCGGGACTCCGATCGACTGGTGCGCGGACAGCAGCGCGCCGATCGCCGGGCTCGCGGTGCCGACGAGCGCCAGCGCCTTGTTGTAGTACACCTGGGTGAGGCCGAGTCCGCCGTACCTGGGCTCGATCTTCATGCCGAGCGCGCCGAGCTCCCGCAGGCCGTTGATCACCTCGTCGGGGATCCTCGCCTCCCGCTCGATGAGCGCGCCGTCGATCTTCGTGTCGCAGAAGTGGCGCAGCTTCGAGAGGAACTCCTCGCCGCGCCGGGTCGCCTCACCGGTAGGCATCGGATGGGGGTGGATCAGGTCGAGACGGAAACGGCCCAGGAACAGCTCTTTGGCGAAACTGGGCTTCCGCCAGTCCTGTTCGCGCGCCGCCTCCGCGACCTGTCGTGCCTCGCGCTCGCTGATCTTCGGGGGGTGGGGCTGATGCAGGGGCTTGTCCGTTGGAGCGGACATGAGGCTCACCTCGCCGCGAATCGGGGGCCCGCCGGGGCATTTACCGGCCGGTGCTACCCGTTCGTACTACCCGATTCCCGGCACTCCCACCAGCCCGCGTACGGCAGTGGGAGCAACGACGGGACGGCCGGAGCCCCCGCACAGTGGGCTCCGGCCGTCAGTTCGTCGCGTACGGCGCTACAGCGCCAGTCCGGTGAGGACCAGCACCCGCTCGTACGTGTAGTCGTCCATCGCGAAGGCGACGCCCTCGCGGCCGACGCCGCTCTGCTTCGCCCCGCCGTACGGCATCTGGTCGGCGCGGTAGGACGGGACGTCGCCGACGATGACACCGCCGACCTCGAGGGCGCGGTGGGCACGGAACGCGGTCTGCACGTCGTGCGTGAACACACCCGCCTGCAGGCCGTACTTGGAGTCGTTGACCGCCGCGAACGCCTCGGCCTCGCCGGCGACCTTCGTCACGGTCAGCACCGGCCCGAAGACCTCCTCGCAGGCGAGGGTGACATCGGCGGGCACGTCCGTGAGGACGGTGGGCGCGTAGCTCGCGCCGTCGCGCTTGCCGCCGGTGAGCAGCTTGGCGCCGCCCTGCACGGCTTCGTCCACCCAGGACTCCACACGCTTGGCGGCGTCCTCGCTGACGAGCGGGCCGACGTCGGTGGCGGAGTCGGACGGGTCGCCGGTGACCTGGGCCTCGACGGCCGCGACGATCTTCGGCAGCAGCCGGTCGTGGACGACCGCGTCGGCGATCACCCGCTGCACGGAGATGCAGGACTGGCCGCCCTGGTAGTTGGAGAAGGTGGCGATCCGGGTCGCCGCCCAGTCCAGGTCCTTCTCGGACGCGAAGTCGGCGAGGACGACCGCAGCGCCGTTGCCGCCGAGCTCCAGAGTGCAGTGCTTGCGCGGGACCGAGTCCATGATCGCGTAGCCGACCTTGTCGGAGCCGGTGAAGGAGATGACCGGCAGGCGCTCGTCCTTGACGAGGGCGGGCATCTGCTCGTTCGGGACCGGGAGCACGGACCACGAGCCGGCCGGCAGATCGGTCTCGGCAAGCAGCTCGCCGAGGATCAGCCCGGAGAGCGGGGTCGCCGGTGCGGGCTTGAGGATGATCGGCGCGCCGACGGCGATCGCCGGGGCGATCTTGTGGGCGCACAGGTTGAGCGGGAAGTTGAACGGCGCGATGCCGAGCACGACGCCCTTGGGGAAGCGGCGGGTGAGGGCGAGGCGGCCCTGGCCACCGGCGTCGGTGTCGAGGCGCTGGGCCTCGCCGCCGTTGAAGCGGCGGGCCTCCTCGGCGGCGAACCGGAACACCGAGACCGCGCGGCCGACCTCGCCGCGGGCCCACTTGACGGGCTTGCCGTTCTCCGCAGAGATCAGCTGCGCGATCTCCTCCGTCCGCTCCACAAGACGCTTCGACACATGGTCGAGGGCGGCCGCGCGGACGTGCGCCGGGGTGGCGGAGAAGTCGTCGATCACGGCGTGGGCGGCGGCGACTGCCTCTTCGACCTGGGCCTCGGTCGGTACGGAGACCGTGCCGACGAGACGGCCGTCCCACGGGGAGGTGACGTCGAAGGCGGTCTCGCCGGTGGCCTGGCGGCCGGCGAGCCAGAAGGCGTGGGTGGAAGTCATGCGGGTCCCGGCCCTTCCGAAGTAGTGGGATTTGCGCTCGGTTGCTCTCTCCACACGGTAGGGCCGCATGCCTCTGAGGTCGTTTGTCCGGCATGGAGTGGTCGCGCGCCCCGGCTGGCCGCTTTGGCGGGTCAGCGGCGTCGCTCCGTGGACACGATCAGGCACACGCCCGCCACGACGACGGTGCCGCCCACCGCGATCGGCCAGGACAGCCGCTCGTCGAGCACCAGCGCGCCGAGCAGCACGGCGACGACGGGGTTCACGTACGCGTAGGTGGCGACCAGCGAGAGCGGGGCGGTGTGCAGCAGCCAGGCGTACGCGGTGAACGCGAGCAGCGAGCCGAACACGACGAGGTAGGCCAGCGCGACCCAGGATCGGGTGGAGACGTCGCCGGGATCGAAGCCATGGTGTTCACCCCGGCCCAGCGCCACGAGAGCGCAGCCGATACCGGCCGCCACCATCTCGTACGCACTGGCGGCGAACGGGTTGGCCGGCATGGGCAGGCGCGACGACGAGAAGGAGCCCACGGACCACATCATGGTCGCGGCGATCACGGTGAGGACTCCGCCGATGCGCACGTCACCGCTGAGCCCCGGCAGGGTCAGCACGGCGAGGCCGGCGAGCCCGAGCGCCACACCGGCGTAGGCCCCGAGACCGGGACGCTCGCCGAAGGCCCCGCGCAGGACGACGACCCAGGCGGGGACCACGGCGATGAGCAGCGCGGCGAGGCCGGAGGGGACGGAGGTCTCTGCGAGGACGACCAGGCCGTTTCCGCCGAGGAGCAGCAGCAGACCGACGGTCGCCGCGGAGGCGAGCTGCGGCTTCGTGACCTTGAGCGCCTTGGGGCCGTGCCGCCAGGCGACGAGCGCGCCGAGAATCAGACCGGCGACGACGAATCGCCCTGCCGCGGAGATGAACGGCGGCATCGTCTCGACGACGATGCGAATGCCGAGGTAGGTGGATCCCCAGACGACGTACACGATGGCGAGGGCGGCCCAGACGGCCCCGGATATCCGGCGAGGGCCGGATGGAAAGGCGCCGGAAGGGGCCGGGGAGGAACCTCGGACATCGGGTGCCGGCTCGGCGGCGGGGCTTGTCATGCGCAGGAGATTAGGGATTCCGGGGACTCGAAGCCAACAATCCTGCCCGCCTTCGGGCAGGATTCAGCGTTTTCGCTGCGCTGTGCACGCGACGGGTCGGGCCGGGCGGGGGTCGCTGCCGCGGATTGCCGGCGCGACCGTTGCGGTGCCGTGACCCGCCCTCGTGGCGAGCGCGGCCGCTGTGACTTTCGGTCTCGGCATGCCGCCCCGACGGTCGCAGCGGTGCTGACGCGACTGCGGCGACTCGCTGCCGCGGCGGTCGCGGCGGTCGCGGCGGCTGCCGCACGTTGCCGACTCGGCCGTTGACGGCGAGGCCCGCCATCACAGCGAGCGCGGCCGGCTGCCGCGACGCGGGCGCGGCGGTACGGGCGCTGACGCGGCGGTAGCAGCGGTGCGGCTCGCTGACGGGGCGGTCGCGGCGGCTGCCGCGGGTTGCCGACGCGGCCGTTGCGGTGGCGTGGCTCGCCATCACAGCCGGCACGGCCACCGTGGCTCGCTACCGCGACTGCGGCGGCTCGCCCGTCGCCTTCAGCGCCAGCCACAGCTCCATGCGGACATCCGCGTCGTCCAGCGAACGCCCCAGGATCTCCTCCACCCGGCGCATCCGGTAGCGCAGCGTGTGCCGGTGCACGCCCAGGTCGGCGGCGGCCGCGTCCCACTGGCCGTGGCGCGAGAGCCAGGCGCGCAGCGAGGCGACGAGGTCGCCGCGTCCCGTCGCGTCGTGCTCGTACAGCGCGCGCAGCATGCCGTCCGCGAAGGCGCGCACCGCGTCGTCGGCGAGCAGCGGCAGGATCGAACCCGCCGCCAGTTCCTCGTGCTCGACCAGGGCGCGACCGCGCCGCCGTGCCACGGAGAGCGCCTGTTCGCACTGCTTGTACGCCCCAGCGGCCGCTATCGGGCCGGTCGGCGCCGAGAGTCCGACGTAGACCTGGGCCTCGTCCGCGTCCTTGGCCGCGTACGCGGCGGTGCACGCGGCGGCCACAGCGCCGCCGTCCACGGCGAGCACCACGACCCGGTCCTCGGTGCCGTCGGGGACGGCGAGGACGGTCTCGCCGGCACGCGCGGCCGCCGATTCGAGAGCTTCGGTGAAGCCGCCGAGCGCGCTCGACGCGCCGTCGCCGTCCGGTTCTCCGGCGGGTTCGGCGATGAGCAGCCGGAACGGGGCGTCGAGCAGGCCGCCGTACAGATCGCCGGCGACCGCGCGGGCGTGGTCCGGCTGCCCGGACAGCAGCATCCGCAACACCGCTGCGCCCAGGCGCTGTTCGGCGGCCTGAAGCGAACGGGACCGCTCGGTGGACAGGGTCAGCAGGGCGACCGCGGAGTGCACGGCGTAGCGCTCGGAGGTGCCCAGCGGGGCTCCCGTGCCGACCGCGAGGGCGCCGCGGACCCGGCGTCCGGTGCCCAGCGACTGGAGCTCGACCCGGTCGTCCTCGTCCGTGCCGCCGACCACGGCGCTCGCGGGCGCGGCGCGCTCGCGCAGCCGCTCGACGTCGGCGGTGAGCCGGGCCGCGCGGCGGGCGGCCCACTCGGGCGCCGCGGCGACGACCGCGCCGGAGGTGTCGTACAGGGCCGCCCATCCGTCGACGTACGCGGCGAGCCGTGCCAGGACGGCGACCGGTCCCTCGGCGAGCGCGGCCCGGGTGAGCTCGCGCTGGGCCTCGAAGCCGGCCGTCACGGCCCGGTACTGGTCGGCCGCGATCGCAGCGGAGACGGCTTTGCTGATGGCGAGGAAGGGCGTGCGGCGCGGTACGGCGAGGAGCGGCAGCCCCTCCTCGCGTGCGGCCTCGACGAGGGCGTCCGGGATGTCCTCGTAGTACACGCCGACCGCGAAGCCGAGGCCGACCACTCCCGCACCGACCAGCCGGCGTACATACCGCCGCATGGCCTCGCGGTCCTCCGCGTCCAGGGTCATGGCGGTGACGAGCAGCAGCTCGCCGCCTTCCATGTACGGCACGGGGTCGGCGAGTTCGCTGACATGGGCCCACCGCACGGGCGTCTCCAGCCGGTCCTCCCCGGCGCGCACGGTGAGCTTGAGCGCCGAGTGCTGGACGAGCGAGGCGAGGGTGGGCGGCATGGGACCAGGGGCCCTTCGAGGCAGGGAACGACGGTTCGGATTTCGCCGTCCCGTACGAACGGCATACGTCGATTCTGCCAGGGCGTAGCAGTCGGTGACGCCCCTCGGCCGGTCGCGCACCCCGCGACCCCTCAGCCGATCACCTCGGTGACCTGGCCGGCCCGGTCACATGCCTCAGGTCCGCAGATCCACCAGCAGTGGCGGCGCGTGCTCTCCCCTGACGGTCGTCAGGGACAGCACCGCGTGACCGGCCGGTACGGCGTGGGCGAGATCGGACGCCGACCAACGGGCCCGTTCGACCTCACGTACGGTGATCGCCTCCGCGGTGGCCGCCTTGCCGGTGACCAGGCGGCGCATCATGTGCAGCGCCTTGGTGAGGGGCTCGTCGGAAATGATCTGCCGGTTGGTCACGTCACGCGTCTGGACCCACTCCGTGCCCCAGGTCTCCGCGAACCGGCCGCCGTCCCAGGGCGCGAGCCCGGAGAAGGCCATCCGGCAGCCGACCGCGCCGAGCAGCGGACCGCGCAGCGGCTCCGGCACGTCCTCCAGGGTGCGCAGCGCGAGGACGACCCCGGCGTGTGCGGAGCGCAGCCGCTGCAACGCGCGGACCGAGTCGGCGGTGACGGTGTAGGTCGCGTCGTCGAGGACCAGGCAGGCGAAGAGGGAGCGGTCCGAGCGGGTGAGCGCGGCCTCCGTGAACTGGGCCAGCACCAGCCGGGCGATGATCCGTGAGGCCTCGGCGTGGCCGCGCTCGGGGAGGTCGACGCGGACCCGCAGGGGGTGCTCGATGGCGCGCAGCGAGAAGGGCCGCCCGCCGCCGTCGGTGCGGAAGAACTGCGCGAACGCGGGCCGGTCGAGGAAGGCGATCCGTTCGGCGAGCAGCACGCCGATGTCGTCGGCGCGGGCCGACTGACGTTCCCGGGCGTCCAGTTCACGCAACTGCGAAGCCTCCCCGGCCTCCTCCAGGGCGGTGCGCAGCGCACTGATCGCGGCGGGCGCACCGCCGAGCAGCTCGCGGAGCTCCGCGACGGCGGGGAAGTGCCCGTGCACACACCGGTAGGGCCCGATCAGCTGGGCCAGGGCGGTGGCGGCGCGCCGGCTGTCGCCCCCGGGCAGACCGGCGGCGAGGTCACCGACCAGGGCCTCCGCGAGCAACCGGGCGGCCTCGTCGGGGTCCTCCGCTCCGCCGTAGAGGTCGAGGTCGTGGGTGGAGTCGGGTCGGCCGACGGAGATCACCAGGTCGAAGTCGCCGTCGGGGGCGACCGCCGTGCCGTGGGCCGTGACGGCGACGACGGCGGCGCGGTTGGCGAGCGCCAGCAGGCACAGGGACTCGACGACCGGCCGCACGAGCCGCACACTCTTGCCGGATCCGGAGGGGCCGACGGCGAGCAGCGACGTACCGAGCAGGGCGGGTTCCAGGGCCACGCCGGTGGTGCGGCGGGCGTAGGGGTTCCGGGCGTCGTCGACGACGGTACCGATCTTGACCTGGCCGGTCGCGAGGTCATGTGTCGCGGTGCGCACCGGCAGGTCCCGCACGCCGGACGGGTGGGCGCAGGCCGCGGGACCGTGCCTGCGCACGGTGTCGGCGAAGGCGGAGAGCCGCTCGGGCCGCGAGTGAACCCCCTGCCAGGCACGCCGGATCCTGGCGTAGTCCACGTCCCCCAGCGTTCCGGCGCGTGCGGCCTCGGCGAGGTGCCCGGCGGCCTCTGCCAGTCCGGCGCCGCGCAGCTCGGGCCAGTCGGCCGGGTCCGCGTCGGGGGTGGGCGGCGGCGGGGTGGCGGGCTTGTCACGGCGGACGACGTAGCGCCGCCAGATCTCCGGCAGATTGCCGATGCGGGCGAAGAACACCAGCATGGCGCCGCCGATGATCGCGTAGTAGACGTAGCTGGCGTTCGCCCAGGTCGTCGCGTCGGCGCGCCAGGAGTCCGGGGTGAGGACCAGGAGTGGCCAGAGCCAGTAGCGGCCCAGGTAGCCGTTCCACAGCAGGGACCACAGCAGCCACCCGGTCAGCAGGGCGATGAGGGCCCCGGAGAACAGCCGCCTGGCGGGAACGAGCTCCGGTTCCTCGTCGGGGCGCGGCCGGTGACCGAGCCGCCACACGCCGGGCTCGGCGGGCGGCCGGGGCGTCCGCAGCCACTCGAGCAGTGCGGGGCGGGTGGTGGGCGCGTGGCCGGGCAGGGCTGGTGTTCCCGGCGGCACGGACGGTACCTCCGCCGGTGGTCCGGCGGGACGAGGCACGGGATTGGCGCGTGTGCCGCGTGCGTCGAATGTGCCTTCGGATTCCATGAACCGCTGCCCCCTGACCAGCCAGGCCCGCTCTGTGCACGGTCAATCTAGTGCGTAAGCCCTTGCGCGGGCGGCACTCCGGTCAACGCTTCGCGGCGTGACCCGGCCCGCCGCCCCAAGCCGGCCCCGTCCGGTTGACGGCTCGAGGTACCCGAGAAGACGACCGCGGGCCGGGCACGAGGGCCACGTCAGCGAAGGGCTCCCGACGGGAGGCCTATGGCCGTCGCGGACAACGACACACCCCCAACACTCCCGAACGGCGCATGCCCGCATCCCCGCCCCGCACCTAGCCTGCGGAGAAAGACAACAAGCGTCCGGATACACCCCCAGGAGCCCCGCATGACCGCAATCCCGCAGGAGCGCCGCGTCGTCACCGCCATCCCCGGCCCGAAGTCGCAGGAGCTTCAGGCCCGCCGCACGGCCACGGTCGCCGGCGGTGTGGGGTCCGTACTGCCCGTCTTCACCGCCCGCGCGGGCGGCGGGATCATCGAGGACGTCGACGGCAACCGTCTGATCGACTTCGGCTCCGGCATCGCCGTGACCTCGGTCGGCGCCTCCGCCGAAGCCGTCGTACGCCGGGCGAGCGCCCAGCTGCAGGACTTCACCCACACCTGTTTCATGGTGACCCCGTACGAGGGTTACGTGGAGGTGTGCGAGGCCCTGGCGGAGCTGACGCCGGGTGACCACGCCAAGAAGTCCGCCCTGTTCAACTCGGGCGCCGAGGCCGTCGAGAACGCCGTCAAGATCGCCCGTGCGCACACCAAGCGCCAGGCTGTCGTGGTCTTCGACCACGGCTACCACGGCCGTACGAACCTGACGATGGCGCTGACCGCCAAGAACATGCCGTACAAGCACGGCTTCGGCCCGTTCGCGCCCGAGGTCTACCGCGTCCCTGTCGCCTACGGCTACCGCTGGCCGACCGGCCCGGAGAACTGCGGGCCCGAGGCCGCCGCCCAGGCCATCGACCAGATCACCAAGCAGATCGGCCCGGAGAACGTCGCCGCGATCATCATCGAGCCGGTCCTCGGCGAGGGTGGCTTCATCGAGCCGGCCAAGGGCTTCCTCCCGGCGATCGTGAAGTTCGCCAACGACAACGGCATCGTGTTCGTCGCCGACGAGATCCAGTCGGGCTTCTGCCGCACCGGCCAGTGGTTCGCCTGCGAGGACGAGGGCATCGTCCCCGACCTGATCACCACCGCCAAGGGCATCGCCGGAGGTCTTCCGCTGGCCGCCGTGACCGGCCGCGCCGAGATCATGGACGCCCCGCACGCGGGCGGCCTGGGCGGCACCTACGGCGGCAACCCGGTGGCCTGCGCCGGGGCGCTCGGTTCGATCGAGACGATGCGCGAGCAGGACCTCATCGGCAAGGCCAGGCGGATCGAGGAGGTCATGAAGGGCCGTCTCGCCGCGATGCAGGAGAAGTACGACGTCATCGGCGACATCCGGGGCCGCGGCGCGATGATCGCGATCGAGCTCGTGAAGGACCCGGCCACCAAGGAGCCCAACCCGGAGGCGACGGGCGCACTCGCGAAGGCCTGCCACGCCGAGGGTCTGCTCGTCCTGACCTGCGGCACCTACGGCAACGTGCTGCGCTTCCTGCCGCCGCTGGTGATCGGCGAGGACCTCCTGAACGAGGGTCTCGACATCCTCGAGCAGGCGTTCGCAGCGCTCTGACCGGCGGCGACGGATTCGCTCTGTGAAGAAGCTGTGGGGGGCCGATGGCGGGATGGGGATCCGGCTGTCGGTCCCCTTCCGCCTGACGTACGGTTCCTTCAGATGAGAGAAACACCCCGCTCGCAGGAGACTGCGGGCAACCCCAGGCCGGAGCCTCCCCAGCCTCGACCTGGCCGTGCCCTCGCGCACACCACTGGAGCTTCAGGCTCCGGAACTCCTCACCGATCGGATGGCCGCCCGCCCCAAACCCCCCGGGGCGCGCGGCAAACCGGTCCGGCCGGCCACCTCGGAACCACCCCCCCTGTTCCGAGGCGGCCGGTCTCTCGGCGTTCCGGGGCCGGGGCGGCGCTGTGCGCCGTGCTCTTCGCCGTCGTCACCTGGCAGGTGGCCGCGGAAGGGCCGCTGCTGAGCGCGGACGTCCGGCTGGGCCGCGCGCTGTTCGGCACCGGACCCACCCTGTTCACCGAACTGCTCGCCGATCTCGGCAACATGGCCGTCGCTCCGCTCGCCCTCGTCGCGGCGATGGCGTACGTCCTGCTCCGTGACCGGCGGCAGTGGCGGGCGGCACTGATCGCCGCGCTGGCGATGGCGGCCGTGCCCGCGCTGGTCGTACCGCTCAAGCTGTGGATCGCCCGCCCGGGCCCGCTGGAGCCGGGCACCGGCTGGTACCCGTCGGGCCATACGGCGACCGCGACGGTCGCCTACTTCGGGGCCGCGCTGCTCGTCACGCCGTACCTGCGCCGGAGTTGGGCGATGCCCGTCGCCGCGGTGCTCACGGTGGCGACGGGCATCGGCCTGGTGCTGCGCGGCTATCACTGGCCGCTGGACGTGCTGGGCAGCCTGCTCCTGTTCGGGGCGCTGCTGCCCTGGCTCAGCGCCATGCGTAGGCGTCGAAGTTCTTCGCGAACTCGTACTGGTTGAAACGGTCCCAGTTGATCGACCAGGTCATCAGTCCGCGCAGGGCGGGCCAGGTGCCGTGGGTCGCGTAACTGCCGCAGTCGGTCTTCTTCGTCAGGCAGTTCAGCGCCTTGTTCACTTCGGTGGGCGAGGTGTGGCCGTTGCCCGCCTGGGTGGACGCCGGGAGCCCGATCGCGACCTGTTCCGGCCGCAGCGCAGGGAAGAACTTCGCCTGGTCACCGGCGACCGGGAAGCCGGTGAGCAGCATGTCGGTCATCGCGATGTGGAAGTCGGCGCCGCCCATCGAGTGGTACTGGTTGTCCAGGCCCATGATCGGGCCCGAGTTGTAGTCCTGGACGTGCAGCAGGGTGAGATCGTCGCGCAGGGCGTGGATGACCGGGAGGTACGCGCCGGCGCGCGGGTCCTGGCCGCCCCACGGCCCGGAGCCGTAGTACTGGTATCCGAGCTGCACGAAGAAGGTTTCGGGAGCCATGGTGAGCACGAAGTCCGAGCCGTACTTCGCCTTGAGGGTCTTGAGGGCGGAGATCAGGTTGACGATCACCGGCGAGGTCGGGTTGCGGAAGTCGGTGTCGCCGGTGTTCAGCGACAGGGAGTGGCCCTCGAAGTCGATGTCGAGGCCGTCGAGGCCGTAGTCGTCGATGATCTTCGAAACGGAGGAGACGAAGGTGTCCCGCGCGGCCGTGGTGGAGAGCTGGACCTGGCCGTTGGCGCCGCCGATGGAGATCAGGACCTTCTTGCCGGCGGCCTGCTTGGCCTTGACGGCGGCCTTGAAGTCGGCCTCCGATTCGACGTTCGGGCACTCGGCGACGGGGCAGAGCTTGAAGCGGATGTCCCCGGAGGTGACGGAGGTCGGTTCGCCGAAGGCGAGGTTGATGACGTCCCAGGAGTCGGGCACGTCGGCCATGCGCGTGTAGCCGGAGCCGTTGGCGAAGCTGGCGTGCAGATAGCCGACGAGGGCGTGGGCGGGCAGGTCGCCTTCGTTACCGCCGCCGCCGGGTGCGGTCGTGGCGCTCACGGTGGCGGACTTCGGCGACTCGCCCGCTTCGTTGGCCGCCGAGACCTGGAAGGTGTACGCGGTGGAGGCGGTGAGTCCGGTGACGGTGGCCGAGGTGCCGCTGACGGTCGCGGTCCGGGTGCCGTCGCGGTACACGTGGTACGCGGTGGCGCCCGGCGAGGCGTTCCAGCTCAACGGGACCGAGGTCGAAGCGGGGCTGCCCGCACGGAGGTTGGTGGGGGCGGCCGGAACGGCGACCGGGTCCCCGCCGGGGCCGAGGAGGGAGATGTCGTCGGCGAGGTAGGCGGGCGTGCCGTACCAGCCGTGGGTGTAGATCGTGACGGAGGTTGTCGAGGCGCCGGTACGGAAGGACGTCGTCAGCTTCTGCCAGCCGGCAGCGGACCCTGTCCAGGTGGAGACATCGGTGGTTCCGGTGCCGGATGCGCCGAGGTAGACGTAGCTGCCCTGCACCCAGCCGCTGAGGGTGTAGTCGGCGTTCGGTTTCACGGTGACGGTCTGGCTGCACTTGGCGTTGTCGCTGCCGGCCGGGGTGGCCTTGAGGGCGGATGTACCGCCGTGGGTGGGCGAGGAGACCGCGGCGCCGCTGCCGGCGGTGCAGCTCCAGCCGGTCAGTCCTGCCTCGAAGCCTCCGTTGCGTGCGAGTTCGGCATCCGCCGCTTGTGCGGTCCGGGCGGTGGCGACGAGGCCGGTGACGGCAAGGACGGCTGCCGCCAGGGCAGCCGTAAATCTGGTGCGGTCCACAACAGCCTCCGGGCATGGGGGGTTTGAGTGCGGCGCCGCACAACATGGTCCAGACCAATCAGGTTGTCAAGACCTCTGGCGCCACGCCCTCGCCCCGGACTGCCCCGTCACCGCCACCGGTCACCCCTCCCACCACCGCCGCCCCTGCGAGCGATCCCGCCCGCAGCCGCGTGCATCGCGAGTTCCAGCAGCGAGGGGTCGGTGAGCGTCCCGGAACCGTCGGGTGCGACCAGCCATCGCACGCCGTCGGCCGTACGGCCCGGGTGCGGGACGACGATCCACGCGCCCTGCCCCGCCGTGCGGACGCCCGTCCCCAGCCATCGCCCAGCCGTGCCCGGCGGAACGAAGAAGCCGATGCGCGAGTCGCCGGAGCCGGCGAGTACCGGGCCGGGCCGGTCGATCAGCCGGGAGAGCACGCTCAGTGCGGGAGAGCCCAGGTCACCCGGCACGATCAGCACGTCCCAGAGCCTGCCGGCCGGCAGGAGAGCAATTCCGTGCCGGTTCCGCTCCCACTCCCACCGGCAGGCGTCCGGGTCGGGCGCCGCAGCAGCCAGCCACTCCAACGCGTTCCTGGCCCGCGAGCCGTTCATCCTCCGGCCTCCGTTTCCGTGCGCAAAGACGGTGCTTGCACACGGAAGAGGGGGCTGCGGCCGTTTCATGACGCGGCTTTGGCCGCCCATCGCAAGTGAGCTACGTCACATGGGCGGTGGCGGATGGTCAGCTGTCGAAGCCGAGACCGAACCGGTCCATCGTTCTCAGCCACAGATTGCGCCGGCCGCCGTTGGCATCGGCCCTGGCCATCGACCACTTGGTCAGACCGATTCCGGCCCATGCCGCCGGCTCCGGCGGGAACGGAAGCGGTTTGCTGCGCACCATCTTCAGCTCGGTCCGTTCGGTCGGCTCGCCGCCCAGCAGGTCCAGCATCACGTCGGCGCCGAAGCGGGTGGCGCCGACGCCGAGGCCCGTATAGCCGGCCGCGTAGGCGACCTTCCCGCCGTGCGCGGTCCCGAAGAAGGCGGAGAACCGCGAACAGGTGTCGATGGCACCGCCCCAGGCATGACTGAACCGGAGTCCCTCCAACTGCGGGAAGCAGTGGAAGAAGTGCTGGGCGAGCTTCAGGTACGTCTGCGGCCGGTGGTCCATCTCGGCGCTCATCCTGCCGCCGAAGGGATAGATCGCGTCGTAACCGCCCCACAGGATGCGGTTGTCGGCGGTGATGCGGAAGTAGTGGAACTGGTTGGCGCTGTCGCCGAGCCCCTGCCGCCGCTTCCAGCCCACGGAGGCGAGTTGCGCGGCGCTGAGCGGCTCGGTCGTCAGGGCGTAGTCGTAGACGGGCACGGTGTACGCGCGTACCCGCTTGACCAGCGAGGGGAAGACGTTCGTTCCGAGCGCGACGCGGTGGGCGAGGACCCGGCCGTAGGGGGTGCCCACGACGATGCCGGGCCCGGAGGCGGCGATCCGCAGCCCCGGCGTGTTCTCGTAGACACGGACGCCGAGTTCCTGGCACGCCCGCTTGAGGCCCCAGGCCAGCTTCGCCGGGTGCAGCATCGCGACACCGCGCCGGTCCCACAGACCCCCGAGGAACGTCGGCGAGTCGACCTCGGCGCGCACCGCGTCGGCGTCCAGGAGTTCGAGGCCGGTGAAGCCGAGGCGGGAGGCCTCGTCGTGCATCTCGTGGAGTTCGGCGAGCTGGTGCGGCTCGGTGGCGACGTCGATCTCGCCGGTGCGCTCGAAGTCGCAGTCGATGCCGTAGCGCGCGACGGCGTCCTCGATGGCGTCGAGGTTGCGCGCGCCCAGCTCCTCGAGTTTGGCCATCTCGTCGGGCCAGCGGGCGAGTCCGTTGCCCAGACCGTGGGTGAGGGAGGCGGCGCAGAAGCCGCCGTTGCGGCCGGAGGCGGCCCAGCCGATCTCACGCCCCTCGATCAGCACGACGTCCCGTGCGGGTTCGCGTTCCTTGGCGAGCAGCGCGGTCCACAGTCCGCTGTAGCCCCCGCCGACGACGAGAAGGTCGCAGCGCTCGTCGCCGGCGAGGGCCGGCAGTGCGTCCGGCTTGCCTGGGTCTTCCAGCCAGAAGGGCGCGGGCCGGGCGTCGGAGAGTGATTTCGCAAAGGTCATGGCGGCTGGAGCCATGGTTTCCACTCCTTCTGGTGCTGCGACTACTGCGCGAGGGCGCGTTTCCTGCGACGGCCGCCGATGAACTGGGCACCGGCCACGATCAGTACGGCAACAGCGAACATGGCTGTACCGATGACATTGATCTGAACGGGCGTGCCGCGCTGCGCCGAACCCCACACGAACATGGGGAAGGTGACGGTGTTGCCCGAATTGAAGTTGGTGATGATGAAGTCGTCGAAGGACAGGGCGAAGGCCAGCATCGCGCCGGCCGCGATGCCGGGCGCGGCGATCGGCAGGGTGACCCGCAGGAACGTCTGGACGGGCCCCGCGTAGAGGTCCCTCGCCGCCTCCTCGAGCTTCGGGTCCATCGACATCACCCGTGCCTTCACCGCCACCACGACGAAGCTGAGGCAGAACATGGTGTGTGCGATGAGGATGGTCCAGAAGCCCAGCTCGGCACCCAGGTTGAGGAAGAGCGTGAGCAGCGAGGCGGCCATGACCACCTCGGGCATCGCCATCGGCAGGAAGATCAGCGAGTTGATCGTGCCGCGCGCCCGGAAGCGGTAGCGGACCAGCGCGAAGGCGATCATCGCGCCGAGCACGGTGGCGCCGATCGTCGCCCACAGGGCGATCTGGAGGGACAGCACGAGAGAGCCGCACAGGTCGGCGACGCCGCACGGGTCCCGCCACGCGTCGGTGGAGAACTCCCGCCAGGAGTAGTTGAAGCGCCCGGCCGGCTTGTTGAAGGAGAACACCATCACGACGATGTTCGGCAGGATCAGATAGGCGAGCGTGAGCAAGCCCGCGATGACCACGAGATTCCGCTTGATCAGGCGCATCAGACGAGATCCTCCGTTCCGGCCCGCCGGATGTAGACGGTGACCGTGATCAGCACGACCGCCATCAGGATGAACGACAGCGCGGCCGCCGTCGGGTAGTCGAGGACCCGCAGGAACTGCGCCTGGATGACGTTGCCGATCATGCGCGTGTCCGTCGAGCCCAGCAGCTGGGCGTTGACGTAGTCGCCGCTCGCCGGGATGAACGTCAGCAGCGTCCCGGAGACGACGCCCGGCATGGACAACGGGAGGGTCACCTTGCGAAATGTGGTGGAGGGCTTGGCGTACAGGTCGCCCGCGGCCTCGTGCAACCGGGGGTCGATCCGCTCCAGCGAGGTGTAGAGCGGAAGGATCATGAACGGCAGGAAGTTGTACGTCAGGCCGGTGACGACGGCGAGCGGTGTGGCGAGCACCCGGCTGCCCTCGGTCAGGCCGAGCCAGCTGGTGACGTCCAGGAAACCGACGGTGTTGAGGACCTCCACCACCGGTCCGCCGTCCGCGAGGATCGTCTTCCAGGCCAGCGTCCGGATCAGGAAGCTGGTGAAGAAGGGGGCGATGACCAGGACCAGCAGCACGTTGCGCCAGCGCCCCGCCCTGAACGCGATCAGATAGGCGAGGGGGTAGCCGAGCAGCAGACACAGGACCGTGGCGGTGCCCGCGTACAGCAGCGAAAGCAGGAACTGCGGGTAGTACTCGGTGAGGGCGTCCCAGTACGTCGCGAAGTGCCAGGTGACCTCGAAGCCCTCCTCCAGCGAGCCCGTCTGCACGGACGTCGACGCCTGGTAGACGAGCGGGAGCGCGAAGAAGACGACCAGCCACAGGATGCCGGGCAGCAGCAGCCAGTACGGGACCAGCCTGCGGCGCATCGAGGTCTTGTGGACGGGCGGTCGCGCGGGTGCCGGGGAGGCGGGCGGCGCCTCGGTGACGGTCATGGCGTCTCCCCCACCGTCTCTACACCGGCGTCGATCGCCTGGTCGGCGTCGAGGCCGAAGGTGTGCTCCGGGTTCCAGTGCAGGACCACCTCGGCACCGGGGGCCAGGCCCGCGCGCTGCTCGACGTTCTGTGCGTAGACCTCCAGGCCCTTGCCCGCCGGGCTCTCCACGACGTACTGGGTGGAGACGCCGATGAACGAGGAGTCGACGACCCTGCCGGTGACGGTGTTGCGGCCGACGGGCACGGTGTCGGCGTCCGCGGCCGGGGTGAGGGAGATCTTCTCCGGGCGGATGCCGACGAGCAGCGTGCCGTCGGCGCGGGTCGCGTCCGGACAGCGCCCGGCGGGCAGCCGGAGCTTGCCGCCGGCCGCGGTGACGACGACCTCGCCGCCGGTGTTCTGGACGACGTCGGCCTCGATGAGGTTGGAGGTGCCGAGGAAGTTGGCGACGAACGTGGTCTGCGGGTTCTCGTACAGCTCGGCGGGAGCTCCGAGCTGCTCGACCCGGCCGCCGTTCATCACCGCGACCGTGTCGGCCATGGTCATGGCCTCCTCCTGGTCGTGCGTGACATGCACGAAGGTGATGCCGACTTCGGTCTGGATCCGCTTGAGCTCCAGCTGCATCTGACGGCGCAGTTTGAGGTCGAGGGCGCCGAGGGGCTCGTCGAGGAGCAGCACCTGCGGGTGGTTGATGAGGGCGCGGGCGACGGCGACGCGCTGCTGCTGGCCGCCGGAGAGCTGGTGCGGCTTGCGCTGCGCGAAGTCGCCGAGCTGGACGAGTTCCAGCATGTCGTCGACCTGCTTCTTGACCGACTTGATGCCCCGGCGGCGCAGTCCGAAGGCGACGTTCTCGTAGATGCTCAGGTGCGGGAAGAGCGCGTAGCTCTGGAAGACCGTGTTGACGGGGCGCTTGTGCGGAGGCAGTCCGGTGACGTCCTTGTCGCCGAGAAGGACGGTGCCGGTGGTGGGCTCCTCCAGTCCGGCGATCATCCGCAGCGTGGTCGTCTTTCCGCAGCCGGAGGCGCCGAGCAGGGCGAAGAACGAGCCTTCGGGAACGGTCAGGTCCAGCGGGTGCACAGCCGTGAAGGAGCCGTACGTCTTGCTGATCCCGGAGAGGCGGACATCGCCGCCCGCTTGCTTTTCGGTCATGGGTCGCGGTCCCAGGTGTGTCGGGGGCAGGGGCGGGTCAGGCGCCGATGAGCTTGGCGAACTTCTGCTCGTACGCCGTCTCTTCCTCGGAGGAGAGCGAGCGGAACGAGTGGGACTTGGCGGCCATGGCCTCGTCCGGGATGATCAGCGGGTTCTTGGCCAGCTCCGGGTCGATCTTCGCGAGCTCCGGGCCCACTCCGGCGACCGGCGTCACGTAGTTGATGTACGCGGCGAGCTGGGCGGCGACAGGAAGCTCGTAGTAGTAGTCGATGAGCCGGGTGGCGTTCGTGCGGTGCCTGGCCTCGGCGGGGACCAACAGGTTGTCGGTGGCCGTGACGTACCCGGCGGCGGGGATCGCGTACTTGATGTCCGGGTTGTCGGCCTGCAGCTGGATGACGTCACCGGCCCACGCGAGACAGGCGGCGAGATCTCCCTTGGCGAGGTCCGCGGTGTAGTCGTTGCCGGTGAAGCGGCGGATCTGCTTCTTGTCGACGCCCTTCTGGAGCCGGCCGATGGCGGCGTCGTAGTCGGCGTCGGTGAACGTGCCGGGGTCCTTGCCGAGGTCGAGCAGGGTCATGCCCACGGTGTCGCGCATCTCGGTGAGGAAACCGACCCGGCCCTTGAGGGAGGGGTCGTCCAGCAGCTGGGTGACGGAGTCGACCTTGCGGCCGCCGGTCGCCCTGGAGTTGTAGGCGACGACGCACGGGATGCCGGTCCACGGGTAGGAGTAGGCCCGGCCCGGGTCCCAGTCGACGGTGCGGAACTGGGAGGACAGGTTGGCATAGGCGTGCGGCAGCAGCGTCGGGTCGAGCTTCTGCGCCCAGCCGAGCCGGATGATCCGGGCGGCCAGCCAGTCGGTGACGTTGATCAGGTCGCGGCCGGTGTCCTGGCCCGCGGCGAGCTGCGGCTGGATCTTCCCGAAGAACTCGACGTTGTCGTTGATGTCCTCGGTGTACTTGACCTTGATGCCGGTGCGCTTGGTGAACGCGGCGAGGGTAGGCCTGGTCTTCCCGTCCTCGCTGGTGTCCATGTACTCGGTCCAATTGGAGAAAGTGATCAGTTTCTCCTTGGCCGAGTGGTCGTCGGCGTCCGCCGCCCCGCCTTCCCGCTTGGCGGGCGGGATGCCGCAGCCGCTGAGGATGCCCGTGCCGCCGACGGCGAGCGCTCCGGCTCCCGACGCACGCAGCAGCGAACGGCGGGACAGCGCCCCTCGTCCGTCTCGCAGGCTGCGCCGCATGGCCGCGAGCTGTGCCGCGGAGAGGCGCTCGGTCTCGTACTGCTCCATGACGCTCTGCCCTTTCGGGTGGATCTGGCCGCCGAAGGCACGGACGGCGGCTAACGGCCTTGGAAGATCGTGCGGTGCCAGTCCTTGCGGACGACGGCGGTGTTGTCGTACATCACATGCTTGACCTGCGTGTACTCCTCGAAGGAGTAGGCCGACATGTCCTTTCCGAAGCCGCTGGCCTTGTATCCGCCGTGCGGCATCTCGCTGATGATCGGGATGTGGTCGTTGACCCACACACAGCCCGCCTTCATCTCGCGGGTGGCGCGCCCGGCGCGGTAGACGTCCCGGGTCCAGGCGGACGCGGCCAGGCCGTAGGGGGTGTCGTTGGCGAGCGCGATGCCTTCGTCGTCGGAGTCGAAGGGCAGCACGACCAGGACGGGCCCGAAGATCTCGGACTGGACGATCTCGCTGTCCTGCGCGGCGCCGGTCACGAGGGTGGGCAGGTAGTAGGCGCCGTTCTTCAGCTCGCCTTGGGGCGCTTCGCCGCCGGTGACGACGGTGGCACAGGCGCGGGCCCGGTCGACGACGGCGGCGACACGGTCGCGCTGGGCATGGGAGACGAGCGGCCCGAGGTCGGTGCTCGGGTCGAACGGATCGCCCGGCCGGACCGTCGCCATCAGACCGGCGACCGCTTCCACGAAGGCGTCGTACAGGGGCCGCTGGACGTAGGCGCGGGTGGCGGCGGTGCAGTCCTGGCCGGTGTTGATGAGCGAACCGGCGACCGCGCCGTGCGCCGCGGCCTCGACGTCGGCGTCGTCGAAGACCACGAAGGGGGCCTTGCCGCCCAGTTCGAGGTGGAGCCGCTTGACGGTGGACGTGGCGATCTCCGCGACGCGCTTGCCGACGGCCGTGGAACCGGTGAACGAAGTCATGGCGATGTCCGGGTGGCCCACCAGGTGCTCGCCGGCGTCCTTCCCCGCGCCGCTGACGATGTTGACGACGCCGTCGGGGATGCCCGCCTCGGTGGCCGCCTGCGCGAACATCAGCGAGGTGAGCGGGGTGATTTCGGCAGGCTTGAGAACAATGGTGTTGCCTGCGGCGATGGCCGGCAGGACCTTCCACGCGGCCATCTGGAGCGGATAGTTCCAGGGGGCGATGGAACCGACCGTCCCGATCGGTTCCCGCCGTACGTACGAGGTGTGATCGCCACTGTACTCGCCGGCCGACTGCCCCTGGAGGTGACGGGCCGCTCCGGCGAAGAAGGCGGTGTTGTCGACGGTACCGGGGACGTCGAACTCCGTGGTCAGCCTGACGGGTTTGCCGCACTGGAGCGACTCCGCCCCGGCGAGGTCCTCGGCCCGGTCGGCGAGCACGGCCGCGAAGCGGTGCAGCGCGTCGGAACGCTCGCCGGGGGTGGCACCGGCCCAGCCGGGCAGCGCGTCACCCGCGGCGGCGACGGCCGCGTCCACGTCCGCGGCGCCGGCCAGTTCGTAGGTGTGGACCGTTTCGCCGGTGGCCGGGTCGACGATGTCCTGCAGGCGTCCCGAGGTGCCGGGGCGCAGCCTCCCCCCGATGTACTGCGCGCCGGCCGCGAAGCGGTCGTGCATCTGGAAGCGGTTGCCCATGGTGCTCTCCGTTGTTCCAGCCCGATTTGAGTGCCGATCCTGGCAGAGGGTGACCTGCGCAACAAGGGATTCCGTTGTTGCCTTTTGATTACGCGACGGAATCGGTCGACCATGTGTCGCGTCGACGGCCGTTTCGCGGGACGGGGTGTCAGTGGCGGCTGCCACACTCGCGTGCATGGGGATCGAAGAGCTGATCAAGCAGGCCGCCGAGGGACAGCGGATCAAGTACCTCCACTTCTGGGGGCACCGACCGCGATCGGACGGCAAGCTGGGCACGAGCTGCCTGAGTCAGTGGTGGCCGTCACCCTTCGTGGTGGACGGCGTGCGGTACGAGACGGCGGAGCACTGGATGATGGCGTCCAAGGCACGGCTGTTCGGCGACGCGGACGCGGAACGCAAGGCGCTGGAGGCGCGGACCCCTGCGGAGGCCAAGAAGGCAGGGCGGCTGGTGCGCGGCTTCAATGACGGCATATGGGAGCGCGAGCGGTTCGGCATCGTGCGCTCCGGCAGTGTGCACAAGTTCGGGCAGAACGAGGCACTGCGCCATTTCCTGCTGGCCACCGGGGACCGGGTGCTCGTCGAGGCGAGCCCGATGGACCGCATCTGGGGCATCGGGCTCGCCGCGGACGACGAGCGGGCGCAGGATCCCGCTCGGTGGCGCGGGCTCAATCTGCTGGGGTTCGCGCTGATGGAGACGCGGGAGGAGCTGCGGTCGAAGGCCGCTGCCGATCAGTTCGACTAGCGCCTGTCGTCGACGACCAGGTGGTTCGAGTAGCTGTCGTAGTCGTAGTCGTACTGGTCCTTCTGCTTCTTGTCCTCGTTGATCGCCGTCGTGATGCCCCAGGCGATCAGAGCGATGAACACGGCGCCGATGACGATGCCGCAGGCGCCGAGGATGATGCCGGCCAGGGCCATGCCGCCGTTGGTCGCCTCGCCGCGCTGGGCGCGCTTGCGGCCGAGGATGCCGAAGATCAGCGCCAGGACGCCGAGGACGATGCCGACGACTCCGTAGAGGCAGAACAGACAGACGGAGAGGATGCCGAGCACCATCGCCGTGATGCCCATGCCGTTGGCCGGGGTCTGCTGCCAGCCGGCCTGGCCGTATCCCGGGTAGCCCGGGTATCCGGCGCCGTACGGGTCGGGGGCGCCGAAGCCGGCGGCAGGCGGCTGCGGCAGGCTCGGGGCAGCCGGGTAGCCGTAGGCTCCGGCGACGGGCTGGGCGGGGGCCGGTCCGCCGGGCGCGACCGGAGGCGGCGGGACGGATCCGGAGTCCTCCGGGCCCGCGCCGGGCATCCCGATGACCGTCGGCTGGTCATGCACGCTCGGCGGCGGCGTGGGCGCCGGCTTGTCCAGGGGCACCCTGCCCGGTGCGGAGCTGCTCTCCGGCGGGGCCCACGGATCGTTCGGCTGAGGCCCGCCGGGCGGCTGGGCCTGATTGTCGGACATGCTTCTCCCCCATCGGTGGTCCGGCTATGTTACGGCTTCGGTTTCCGGCCCCGACGGGCCGCCTACGATGATCCAGGAGCAGGGCCCCCGGCCGACGAGCAGGACCCTGCCCGTGAGCTGGAGCGGCCCGTCGCATGTGGAGGAACCCATGACCGATCTGCACCCCTTCATCGCAGGGCTGCCCAAGGCTGAGCTGCATGTGCACCATGTCGGTTCGGCCTCCCCCCGGATCGTCGCCGAACTGGCGGCGAACCACCCGGACTCGAAGGTCCCGACCGACCCCGAGGCGCTCGCCGACTACTTCACCTTCACCGACTTCGCGCACTTCGTCGAGGTCTACCTCTCGGTCGTGGACCTGATCCGCACTCCGGAGGACGTGCGGCTGCTCACCTTCGAGGTCGCCCGCGACATGGCCCGGCAGAACATCCGCTACGCCGAGCTGACCATCACGCCGTTCAGCTCCACCCGCCGCGGCATCGAGGAGAAGGCCTTCATGGCCGCCATCGAGGACGCGCGCAAAGCGGCGGAGACAGAGCTCGGGGTGGTGCTGCGCTGGTGCTTCGACATTCCCGGCGAGGCCGGCCTCGAGGCCGCGGCGGAGACCGCCAGGCTCGCGGTCGACCTGCACCCGGAGGGCCTGGTCTCCTTCGGGCTCGGCGGCCCCGAGATCGGCGTCCCGCGCCCGCAGTTCAAGCCGTACTTCGACCAGGCGATCGCCGCCGGCCTCCACTCGGTGCCGCACGCGGGCGAGACGACCGGACCGCAGACGATCTGGGACGCCCTGAACGACCTGCGTGCCGAGCGCATCGGCCACGGCACCAGCTCGACGCAGGACCCGGAGCTGCTGGCGCACCTGGCGGAGCGCCGGATCCCGCTCGAGGTGTGCCCCACCTCCAACATCGCCACCCGCGCCGTCACCGATCTCGACCGGCACCCGATCAAGGAGATGGTCTCCGCCGGTGTGCTGGTGACCGTCAACAGCGACGATCCGCCCATGTTCGGCACCGACCTCAACAACGAGTACGCGGTCGCCGCCCGGCTGCTGGACCTCGACGAGCGCGGCCTCGCCGACCTCGCGAAGAACGCGGTGGAGGCGTCGTTCCTCGACCCGGCAGGCAAGGCCCGGATCGCCTCGGAGATCGACACGTACACCGCCGAGTGGCTCGCCCGCTGACGTGCGCCCGGTGACGGTGGTCGCCCACCGCGGCGACCCGTACCGGTTCCGTGAGAACACGCTGCCGTCGCTGCGTTCGGCCTTCGAGCGCGGCGCGGAAGCGGTCGAGATCGACGTACGGCTCACCCACGACGGTGTGCCCGTCCTCCTGCACGACGCGACGCTGAAGCGGCTGTGGGGACACGACCGGCCCCTGGCGCGGTGCAGCCGGGCCGAGTTGGCGGACCTCACGCACGGCGGCGTCCCGACCCTGTGCGAGGCGCTGGACGCGGTCGGGGACCACCGGTTGATGATCGACCTGCCCGGAGCCACGCCCGCGGCCGTGCGGACCGTGGTGGACACGGTTCGCGACTGCGGCGCCGGCGAGCAGGTGTACTACTGCGCCGGCCCCGAGACGATGCTCGCGGTGCGGGCCGCGGACACGTCGGCGGAGATCGCGATGACGTGGACAACGCTCGCCCCACCGCGCCAGGCGCTGCTGGGCGCCGTCAGGCCGCGCTGGCTGAACTACCGGTTCGGCCTGGTCGGACGGGAGTTGACGGACCGTGTGCACCGGGACGGGCTGCTCGTCTCCGCCTGGACGGCCGACACCCGGCGTACGATGCGGCGACTGATCGACTGCGGCGTCGACTCGATCACCACGAACCGGGTCGACGCGCTGAGGGCCGTCCTGGACGGCTCGCCCTCTCCGAAGGGCGGCCGCAACTAAACCGGTCCCCGAGTGGGTCAGATGGGCGCGAGGAGCGTCATCGTGCCGCCCCGACCGGCGCCGTCAGCGCCTCAAGTTGCTTGATCCTTCGGCGGACGAGATACAGCGGGATCACCCCGAAGACACCGAAGGACATGTCGATGACCGACCACCAGAACGGGATGCCGCGGATCGGTCCGCAGATCAGGGCGAGCGGAATGATCCCGGCACAGGCGATCATGCCGAACTCGACGACCCAGATGTTGCGCACCGGGTCGCGGTAAGGGCCGTAGAAGGCGACGGCGATCACCAGGTGGGCGAAGGCGAGCCAGTCCGTGCCGTAGAGCACGAACGGGTACTTCTCGTCGGTGGCGTCGAGGCCTTCCCGTACGCGCTCGATCCACTCCACGAGCGCGGGCATGTGCTCGGCGAGGGGCGACGCCGGGGACGTCACCACGTCATCCAGCAGGCGCAGTTCGGTCACCAGGGGAAACGCGGTCGCTCCACTGAGGACCAGGCACACGACGAAGATGGCCAACCAGACACGTATCCCCCGCAGCAGGGCTGCTCGCTCGCTCATGCGGGCAGCCTACGCCAGTTCTGAACATGTTCAAATGTCGGGTCGCCCGAGTCGCCCCGTCGGGCGGATCTCGCCAGCCCAGCGACTGCAAGAACTCCTCGCTCGACAGATCGCCCTCCACGGTGTGGATGCGCTGCTCACGCAGCGGCGCCTTGTCGAACACGTCGACAC